>NVWG01000062.1 GCA_002746185.1 Candidatus Hydrogenedentota bacterium | reverse complement strand
CAATAAAGCACTTTTCTTTTTTTTATACGGTTATGCTGAAAAATATACTCATGCCGGGGGTAGGAAATTTTGGTATACTGATTCCTGTAACGTGTCTTCCTATTTTAATGTAGGTGTATCATGCTTCAATATCAATGTGATGGTTGCGGAAAAAATCTTCCCCGTCATGCTCTGCGGTATACCGTCACGGTAGACGTGCGAGCAGCGTATGAAAAGCAAGAAATTGGGCTTGCCGATCTGGTGCGGAACCACAAAGAGGAAATCCTCGCGTTGATAGAATCCATGGAATCAAAATCCCCGAAAGAAGTAGAGGAATCGGTATATAAAAATATACAGCTCGATCTGTGCCCTTCATGCCAAAAAGCGTATATTAGCAATCCCTTGGGATTTCATCCGGAACAGGCTCCCATTTCCGAAACCCTCGATATAGACACCTTTCTACGTTCTCTTGGCTACGGAGAGGAAGGCCATTCCTCCGATACTGAATAAATAAATATGAAATGTCGCGTATCTTTTGGATAGGATACCTGTTCGGTATCACCTAAATTGGATGAAGGAGTTTTATTGATGCGTTATTTCCTTTCCGGGGCTATTCGGAATATGCTGCCAATAGCCGTTGCTATTTCTATCCCCATACTTTTTTTAGGGTGTGGTCAGCTCGCCGACCCCAATCAAATCATCATAGCCAAATACCAGGACGAATCTATCCGCCGGGCAAAAATTAAAAAAGTTCTTAGGGAAATGACCGACGAAGAACGCCCGCTGATTCAATCCCGTGATGATTTATTGAAGGTGCTGGAGACGTATCTGGACAACCGTATCAAGGCCGATGTGGCCAAGCAGCTTCGGGAAGCAGGTTCTATCGAAGTCCCTCGGGAATATGCTGCGCGAGTGTATTATTCCATTCACCCGGAATTTATAAATTTGGATAAGGTGGCTGATCCATCGGCTATGAATGTATCGAAAGCGGATTTGGCGGCATTGCAGGCGGAAGTGGAATTCGGTATTGACGATGAATTGGATAAGTTATATGCCGAAGCCGCTATTCAATTCAAAGTAAGAGAGTATATTGAAAATCGAATGGGAACTATTACCGAAGAGGAGTTTCGGCAGGAATACGAAGTACGCAAGGCTGGATTGGTTAAGTACGAGATTATTGAATTTGATGCGCTGCGTTTTTCTTCTGTGTCCCAGGCTGCCGATGTGCGTAGACGTATCGATGCCGGTGAGGATTTTGGCGCATTGCTGGAAGCCATGTTTGCTGTGGACAGGAATTCAGTCCAGCGTTCCGCTTTCGAAAATAATCTGACGAATCCTAAATTTGGGCGGTTCTGGTATACCGTTACAGGCTGYAAGCAAGGAGATGTRTTTGGGCCGCTYCTGCTGCCTGAACACGATGCKATGCAGCCCGATGCCAATGGACAGCCCGTYCGGAAACGTATGCCGTCGGCGTATATCGTGATGCAAGTTCAGAATCAGATTCCTGCCCGGGAAAAGACGTTTGAGGAAGCCCAACAGGATTTGGTTTTCCCCATTATATACCGTCGGGTTATGGAAGGGCTGCGGGATCAATACGGCGTAGAAATTTACGAAGATCAGTTATACCGTCCGGAAGGGTACGGGGATCAATATAAAAACTCTATCATCCAAACCAATTTTTCGAATGAAAATTAGTACGTCTTTTCATCTTTTGTAGGGATCAGGACTGATCTGTTTTGTCCAAAGGAGCGATATATCGGCCTCGCGCAATGATGTCCTGAGGATCCAATGCCTTTTTTATCTGCGTGGCCACATCCCAAAATACCGACGAGTCTTCCCGCATTTTGGGCATGCCCTGAAGTCCTGCCCGATACAATTTGTACCCGTTAGACATCATGGCATCCACCAGGGCTTCATAACATTGCGATGCTTTTTCGCTTTCCTCCGGCACGCTCTTATCAAATACCACATTGAATATCGCCACCAAAGATCGCTCTGTCAGTAAAATAAAACTCACTACCATGTCGAAACCGTGAGCCGTGAAAATGGGCTCAACCAGTTTTTGCAGTGTCATGGCCTCCGCACCTACCATAGGCATAACCGGAGATACCCAGTACAACCCTACTCCCAGATCCAATGGATCGGCTGGATCCCGCTTCGGTGGATTCCGTAATCGCCATTGGGCACCGTATAACGRCTMYRRWSCWNGGWMTRYYCTWYRGYANTTSGWANNATYGNGGTTTCAATATTTCCATGCGYCATGCCAGCCGACTGCCCATACCGAATTTTTGCAGGAAAGCGGCAACTGCCAACCCGAGTTTCAGTTTACGGTCATCTACGAAYTTTACGACAGCCACCCCTTTTAGCGCCTTTCGGATAGCCTTGCGTGCTGCCCGCACTTGTCCTTTCGTGCCCGTGATGGAGCCGGAGCCTTGCCAGGCTTGGGCGCTGGATTTTTCCCGTAACTTCATACGCAGGTGCTGAGGAAGAGGAGTCTCGCCTTTCGCTTCTTCCCAAGGGTAATGACTGCTGCCAGCTAACACGCGAAAATCGTTCCCCACATGAACTGCCGTGTTGATGACCCCACTTAACTTGAGAGGGCGGAGCCGATCCACCAGCATCTCGAACCCTTCCCATTCTTTCACCTGAACAAAGAAAAAATTGAAGGCTTCCGGTTCGGGAAGAAGCCACAATCCTATTTTCGTGACGATGCCGTAATTCGATTGACCAAAAATYCCRTCCAGATAGGGGCCAACACCGTAMGGRTACACCCGGGTCGCTTTGGCATTTTCATAATGTCCGAAGCCGGTATTCAATACCCGCCCATCCGCTAGTACAATTTCCATGCCGCTGCACGTCTGAAAATGATCGCCGTACTTCGTATGACCGAAGCCCCGGTCTACCGTGTTTCCTACCAGACTCGAGTCCGGCCCGGCAGCCGTGGCATCCATCCACAACCCCGTATTGTTCTCTTGAAGGTAATTGTATAATTCGATCTGCGATACGCCGGGTTCGATAACGCAGTACGCCAGTTCGGTGTTTACTTCGTGAATGCGGTTCATGCGGCTCAGGTCGATAATGGCCGCGCCGTCTGTGGGGGCACACATATCGCCATAGCCCCAATTTTTTCCTCGCGATATGGGGTACACGACCACGTCATACTTGGAAGCAATGCGTACGACAGCCTGAACTTCTTCGGTGGTGGTTGGGTAGAGAATGCACGAGGGGGAGGGGGCATCGGCCTGAGTGGTTCGGGCATATCGAGCCAGGATTTCTTTTTCTGAAGACACCTTGTCTTTTCCAAGCACAAGGCTCCACTCATCGATGGCTAAGGAAACACTATTTGTTGAAGTACGTACTGCCATGGTTCACCTCATTTCAGTAATGAAGGCCGCCTCCCAACACCTTACGATTTATGTCGCAATTCGATTTGTAGCTGTATTTGTCAAGAATTTAGTATACATCATTTTGACTCGGTAATATTGGAAATTGATTCAGGTATACAATGCATGTCTCGAGGTTGTATTGATGAATTGTAATCAGCCCCTAATTTGGAGTTGAGGTGTATAGTTTGAAACAGGAAATATTGTATGATGTCTGATATTACGTTAGTGAACGGAACGTTTCTCATGCGCCTGAGCGTACCCGTAGTTTTTCGCGGGTATGACAAAATGGCGCAAGAAGCATAGATCGGAAAGGGCATTCACATGTCGCAAGAAGCATGGATTATTGATGCAGTACGTACGCCTCGGGGTATCGGAAAACAAGGCAAGGGCTCGTTGGCGCATCTGCACCCGCAACGCGTCGCCGCAACGGTCCTTGAGGCTGTGGCGARACGAAACGACTTGAACACCGAAGAGGTGGACGACGTTATCTGGGGCTGTAGTTCGCAGAAGGGAAAGCAAGGTGCGGATATTGGGCGYATGTCTCTGCTGGATGCGGGATGGAGYACCAAGGCTTCGGGTGTTACGYTGGATCGRTTYTGYGGTTCYGGTATCACSTCYGTGAACATGGGTGCCGCATCCATTATGTGCGGCATGGAAGACTGCATCGTTTCCGGCGGAATTGAAATGATGTCGTATACAGCAACGCTGCCCGGCGGACTCATGGATGTGGGAAATATGCATCTACGCGATCTGCATCCCCAGTGGCATCAGGGAATCTGCGCGGACGTGATTGCTACGCTGGAAGGTATCAGCCGGGAAGATGCGGATGGACTGGCGTTCGAGAGCCAGCAGCGTGCCAAGCATGCCATGGACAACGGCTATTTCGATAAAAGTATCGTGCCCGTCTACAACGATGACGGATCGGTGGCACTGGATCACGATGAGTTCCCACGCCCCCAGACGACCATGGAAGCTCTCGCGGGTCTTCCGGCAGTATTCGAGAAATTCATGCCTGCGCCTTTTGATGATACGGGCGAGACATTCGATCAACTCGTAAAACGTAATTATCCCGATCTGGAAATCAACCATGTTCACAATGCCGGTAATTCTTCGGGAGTAGTAGACGGTTCGGCGTGTCTGCTATTGTCATCGCCGGACTACGCCAAGTCCCAAGGCTGGAAACCTCGGGCAAAAATCCGTGCCATGGCCAATATGGCGGGCAGCCCAACGCTCATGCTCAACGAGCCTGTCCCGGCCGCGCAGAAAGTGCTCAAGAAAGCGGGCATGACGTTGGATGATATTGACCTCATCGAAATAAATGAAGCATTTGCAGTGGTAGCTTTCAAGTTTATGCGCGATCTAGAATTGGACCCGGCGAAATGCAACGTGAACGGCGGAGCCATCGCATTGGGACATCCCATCGCCGCGACGGGTTCCATACTAATAGGAACCTTACTGGACGAATTGGAACGTCGAGATTTGAACACCGGACTGGTCACCATGTGTGCTGGTGGCGGTCAGGCTCCGGCAATCATTGTTGAACGTATTTGACGAATTGATAGGGGTACGGGTTTATGGCTTCATCTGCTTCTAAAAACCGTCGGATCGCTATCGTCGGTACAGGCTTTTCAGGCCTTTGTCTGGCGATTCACCTGAAGAAACGCGGTAACGACAATTTCGTGCTTTACGAAAAAGAAGACCGCGTGGGCGGAACGTGGCGGGATAATACCTATCCCGGCGCGGAATGTGATGTGCCGTCAGCTCTGTATTCATTTTCCTTCGAGCGTAATCCAAATTGGACGTATAAATGGTCAGAGCAGGAGGAAATTCTGGAGTACATGGAGCATTGCACGAAGAAGTACGATCTCTACCCGCACATTCGYTTCAATCARGARGTAMGTGCCGCKCGRTTTGATGAGACGGAYGGRAARTGGAGTGTAGAGACWACCGACGGTACGGTGGAAGAATTTGATGCCTTCGTGAGCGGTGTGGGACAGCTGCACAAACCCAGTACCCCGAAAATCGATGGGGCGGACTCGTTTAACGGGGATACGTTTCATTCTGCCCGATGGAACCATGATGTATCTCTGGACGGAAAGAACGTGGCCATCATCGGCAATGCCGCAAGTGCTATCCAGTTTATTCCTCAGATCGCGCCTATAGCGAAGCAGCTCCATGTGTTTCAGCGKTCRGCAAAYTGGATGGTTCCSAAAAAYGACCGGGAATATACGGCTNKYSNAAAAATGGATCGGTACGGTGTTTCCACCCGCCACCAATATGTACCGACTCTGGCTGTGGTTTCGTGGCGACTTCCTTTTATATCCACTCATGGCCGCTGCCAATGACAGTTGGCTGCGGAAAAAATCCGAGCGGGATGCCATCAAAAATATGGAAGAAAAGATCAGCGATCCGGAATTGCGTAAGAAGCTCATACCGGAATATCCTATGGGCGCAAAACGCATCTTATTTTCTGATGATTATTATGAAGCGGTTGCCCGGGACAATGTGGATGTAATTACCGATTCCGTTCAACGTATTACCGAAAACGGTGTGGATGCGAAATCTGGGACACATTACGATGCGGATGTATTGATTTACGCTACAGGATTCGATTCCACAACATTCCTTACGCCCATGCAGGTACACGGTCGGGATGATAGGTCGTTAAATGATTTGTGGGATAAGGAAGGTGCGGAAGCGTACCTGGGCATCACGCACTCCGGGTTCCCCAACTTTTTTATGATGTACGGTCCCAACACGAACTTGGGCCATAATTCCATTGTGGTGATGATCGAGGCGCAGACCCGATATATCCTGTCCTGCCTGGATGCTCTGGAATCGAAGCAGGCGGCTTGGCTTGACGTAAAAGGTGACGTACAGCAAAAATATAACACTTGGATTCAGCAGCGTATGACGGAAAAAGTCTGGACGGTTATCGACAAAAGTTGGTATAAGCGCGATGGTAAGGTGACGAATAACTGGGTGGGCCGCACCACTGAATACCGAAAACGTACACGTAAAATGAACCCGGATGACTACGAATTCGTCTAGAACGTGATTCTTTTCTTTCGTGGCCATATTTTTTAACCCGCAATCCATTCAAAAACAGCTCTTACCCCTTTTTTGTCAGATGAATTGGTGCTATCATGGGGGTATGAATAAACGTCGTACATCATTCTTTTTATGTGTTGTTGTGTTCGTGTTTGGTAAGCCTGCATGGTCCGATCCCGTTAGTTATCAGGACGATGTCCACCCCATTTTGGCGGAGCGATGTTATAAGTGCCACAGCGGCGATGATCGCAAAGGCGGCTTCAGCATGAACACACGGGAAAGTTTTCTGGCTGGCGGTGAATTCGGTCCTACGGTGGAGCTGGGAGATGCAGGGTCCAGTCTGCTCATGGAACTGATCACCAGCGAATTTGATGACGAGTGGATGCCTCCCAAAGGGGAGCGTCTTACGTCGGAACAGATAGAAATTCTCCGCACATGGATTGATGATGAATTGGTTTGGGATGCCGAACCGTCGGCACACTCCACCTGGAAATTTCCACTGCATCTGGAAGATATAAAGGTGCCTCGCGGTAAAGGGCTTCATGAATCGAAACATCCCATTGATCGTCTGCTGGGACGTTATTTCGATGAGGCGCAGTCGGCAGTGCCCGAGTTGGTGGATGATGCCCGCTATATCCGCCGGGTGTATATGGATACCCTGGGCTTACTGCCGGAGCCGGACGAGGTAGATCAATTCGTAGCCAACACCTCCCGTAATAAATATGACGAATTGGTCGAAGCCGTGCTGATGGATCATCGGAGTTATGCCGAACACTGGATGACGTTTTGGAACGACGCGCTCCGAAATGATTTTGAAGGCACGGGATATATCGATGGAGGTCGCAAGCAAATTACGAACTGGCTGTACACCTCTTTATTCGAGAACAAACCATACAATGAAATAGTTAACGAACTTCTGGCTCCTAAACGAAATGCCGAAGGGTTCATTAACGGTATTAAATGGCGAGGCGCTCAGACCGCCAATCAGCAAATCCCCCTGCAAGCCGCCCGAAGCGTGTCCCAGGTTTTCCTGGGCGTGAACCTGAAATGCGCGTCCTGTCACGACAGCTTTGTGGACGGATGGAAACTGTCCGATGCTTACGGGCTGGCCAATGCCTTCTCTGAGACTTCCCTGGAACTGGTGCGGTGCGACGTGCCCACAGGAAATCAGGCAATGACGAAATTTTTGTGGCCGGAGCTGGGCGAAATCGATGCCTCGGCACCTCTTCCCGAACGTCAACAACAGGTAGCCGATCTCGTTACACACCCGGATAATGGGCACTTTGCGCGGGTTTTGGTAAATCGAGTATGGAAGCAGTTCATGGGGCGCGCTCTGGTAGAACCGCTGGAATCGCTYCAGGAAAAACCATGGGACCCAGCATTGCTGGATTGGTTGGCTGGGGATTTCGTTGAAAACGAATACGATTTACTACACCTGATGCGTCAGATTTTGACCTCGCAGGCATATCGTCTGGAGTCGGATAACCGTTCCACATTCGATGAACCGTATGTGTTCGCCGGATCCTTACCTCGACGGCTAACAACCGAACAGCTATACGATGCCATGTCCAATGTAACGGGAGTTTGGCAGGTTGAACCCAAGTTCACTCCTCGCCGTCACTCCGAGTCGCGATCCGAGGAGACTGTCCGTGCGTGGCGAGTACCAGCCGACCCGTTTATGCGTTCTCTGGGTCGTCCCAATCGGGAGCAAATCACCTTGACGCGGGAAGTAGACTTCTCCAGTTTGCAGGCTCTTGAACTGACGAACGGCGGTACCTTGGCAGCGTATCTGAAGCACAGTAGTGAAATGCTGCTTGAGTCGGGTCCGGTCCGACCGGAAACCCTCTTCAAGCATGCACTGGGTCGTTCGCCTTCTTCGGCAGAGCAAGTTATTTTAAATGAATATGGTGCGCAGGTATCGGTGCCTACAGATCTGGAAGATATATTGTGGATTCTATTTACTCATCCCGAATTTCAAATATTATTTTAAGAGTATGGAGTACCTGAAAATGGATCGACGTGATTTTATGAAAACGGCCAGCGCAGCCACATTGGCGGCTCTGACATCTGGCGCACCTCGCGAAGGGCATGCGGCGGAAGATGCTGCCGCACCGCCAGCCACAGCCGATACACTCATTGTTCTCTGGATGGCGGGGGGGATGGCGCACACGGAAACCTTCGACCCGAAACGGTATGCCCCTTATGAAAAAGGCATGTCGCCGGACCCTATTCTTAGTACGTTTCCGTCGATTCCTACCGCCGTGGATGGTATTCGTTTCAGCGAGGGACTGGATAAGCTGGCATCGGTGATGGATCGCGGTACGCTTATTCGTACCTATACCGCCGGGGACCTGGGGAAAATTCTCCATTCTCGACATCAGTATCATTGGCACACGGGATATGCGCCGCCGCTTACTGTAGCCGCGCCGCATATCGGCTCCATGGTCGCCAAAGTGCTGGGTCCGAACCATCCCGACCTGCCTGCGTTCATAAATGTGGGACAACGGCTGGATCAAGGCGAAGGCGAAGAACTGAAGGCGTTTCATACCGGCGGGTTTCTGGGATCGGAGTTCGGTCCATTCATGATTTCCGACCCGGCGCAGGCCGAGGCGGTGGTACGGCCTCCGGCGGGAATGACGGGGGCGCGTTATGCCCGGCGTCGTGAAGCATACAACAAGCTGGTGAATGCCAACCCTGTTGCACGTTATGGCAGTACCTACCAGCGGGAGTCGCTGCTCCGATCCATGGACAACGCGGATCGGTTGCTGTCCAGTTCTGCTTCCGAGGCTTTCGATCTGAGTCGTGAACCGAAGGAAGTTTTTGATACCTACAATACAGGCCGCTTCGGGCTTGGATGTTTGTTGGCCCGGCGCCTGTGCGAAACGGGTGCCCGGTTCATTGAAGTGACTACGGAGTATATTCCGTTTGAAAATTGGGACACCCATGAGAACGGTCATACACGTCTGGCTGATCAGAAAAAGCAGATCGATGGCCCTATTGCGCAGTTGGTGTTGGATCTGGAAGAACGAGGTCTGCTGGATCGAACGCTCATCGTCCTGGCCAGCGAATTCAGTCGAGACATGCTTACTGAAGGAAAGCCAGGACAGAAAGTACCGGATCAGGTGGAAGTGCCGGACGTGCTTACAGAGATGAAGCATTACGGTATGCACCGTCACTTTACCGACGCAGGATGTGTGCTCATGTTCGGCGGCGGCGTTAAAAAGGGTCATCTGTATGGTCGCACCGCCGATGAACGTCCGTGTAAGACTATCGAGAATCCGGTGTATATCGAGGATCTCCATGCTTCCTTCTATCATGCTATGGGTATTAGTCCGAAACACAATTTTCTTGTAGAAAAACGTCCGTTCTACGTGACCAAAGACGGTCTGGGTGTACCTATCCAGGACCTGTTCGCCTAAACAGCAAAGCCCATATCAATCATGTCCGAAAACGGCGAGTTTGGAATGGCTGATCCGCTACAATGGGGTTATGGAACTTTCTGAATCTCAATGCTACCGAGCGCTGAAGAGTCGCGATGCCCGATTTGACGGTCGATTTTTCGTGGGAGTACACAGCACGGGTATWTAKKSCMKYAMMRYAYRWCCCGCNNMRMMMYCMMWCSWGWRRRMSGKWYGATTNTTRWSKSSMKKCYKYSSMMRSRRRRTYYKMSKGGCTGCGTCCGTGTCTGCGATGCCGTCCCGAAACGGCACCAGGAACCCCGGCGTGGAATGGTACCTCCACTACCGTTAAACGAGCATTGCGACTTATATCCGAGGGGCTGGTGGAAGAGTGGTCGATGACTACACTTGCCGAACGGCTGGGTGTAACAGATCGACATCTTCGCAGATTGTTTAATGAACATTTCGGCGTGTCACCCATAGCCGTGATTCAACAGCACCGCGTTCAATTGGCAAAACAATTGCTCAGCGATACCGCGTTACCCATTACAGAGATTGCCTTCGCGTCCGGCTTCAATTCGGTACGCCGATTCAATCATCGATTCAAGCAAACATACGGGAGGCCACCCCAGGCTATTCGCCGCAGGAAAGAAGCAGAAGGATCTAGAACCGAAGGCTTGACGGTTGGGTTGGCTTATCGTCCGCCTTATGATCTGGATCACTTGTTCCGTTATCTTAGGGTACGCGCTATTCCGGGCGTGGAATCTCTGGAAGGCAGCACCTATCAACGCGTTGTGCAGTTCGGAGATATAACTGGTTCGATAACGGTACGCCCGGATTCGGAAAAGAATCGCATGCTATTAACTCTCGACCCACAGTTGGTGCCATTTCTGCCTCAAGTTGTRGCGCGAATTCGGCGGTTGTTTGATCTGCAATGCGACCCGGACGCGATTCGTCAGTCATTGCGAAGTGACCCGGTATTAAAACCGCTGCTCAAAAAACGTCCCGGTCTTCGTCTACCCGGCACTTGGTGTCCGTTCGAACTGGGTGTTCGCGCTATTTTGGGTCAGCAGGTGAGCGTGAAGGGCGCGTCAACATTGGCTGGGCGACTCGTAAAAAAATATGGAGAAAAACGGAAGGATGCTGCCGCCGGATACGTGGAATATGCTTTTCCAACTCCCCAACGGTTGTCCCGGGCCCGTGTAGAAACCATTGGTATGCCCAAAAAACGGGGTGCGGCTATTCGTGCTTTCGCACAAGCGGTGGCAACGGGCGATGTACAATTGGACGCTCATGAATCCGCTGATGATCAGATTGAGCGGTTGGTGTCGTTGCCGGGGATTGGCCCCTGGACGGCTCAGTATATTGCGATGCGGGGGATGGGGGAGCCGGACGGTTTTCCCATTGACGATCTGGGTCTCATCCAAGCATTGGAAAACTTGGAAGGATCGCGATTAAAAGGGAAGGCGCTGCTGGAACGCGCTGAAATGTGGAGACCCTGGCGAGGTTACGCGACGATGCACCTCTGGACGAGCTTGGCTGATGTGTCCAAGAAAGGAAAGTAAATGAGCGAATCGACAATATACTACTCGTATACAAAAAGTCCGTGTGGCGAAATTCTGCTGG
The DNA here is from genome assembly GCA_002746185.1 of Candidatus Hydrogenedentota bacterium. Classification (GTDB taxonomy): domain Bacteria; phylum Hydrogenedentota; class Hydrogenedentia; order Hydrogenedentales. Next base: position 12,460 of record NVWG01000062.1, on the reverse strand, counting down.
CCTGTAATGAAGAGGGGCTTACTCATATCCACTTCCAGGATGGAAAATATACCATGCAGCCCAAGCAGGATTGGATACGCGATGCCAAGCCTTTATGTGATGCCAAGGATCAGTTGTTGGCTTACTTTGAAGGAACGCAAATGCAGTTTGATTTACCGCTTGCTCCGGCGGGAACGCCATTTCAACTCCGGGTGTGGGAGGCCTTGAAAACGATCCCCTGCGGCAAGACGGTTTCGTATACCGATATTGCCCGGTCTATTGAACATCCCACCGCTGTTCGTGCCGTTGGTTCGGCTAATGGACGCAATCCGCTGCCCATCGTAATCCCTTGTCATCGAGTCATCGGCAGTGACGGAAAACTCCGAGGCTATGCCGGAGGATTGGCCATAAAACAGAAGCTGCTGGAACACGAATGCGCGTTTGCTATTGAGTCCGATCCAGGAGAGCAGCTCTACCTTCCTGCATAACTATATGTTAGTTAATAGGTTAAGGTGTGTCACGAATTGTTTGACTTATTTAGATTATAATGATAATCTAAATAAGTCAAACAAAAAAACTCATATCAATCCTTCCTTAACCAAGAGGTAGTAAATCATGGCCATAGCAGCAACCACTGGCGAATGGAAAAAGACGGCATGTATTTTGTGTACGCTCAATTGCGGACTGGAAGTCCTGGTAGACGACCATCGTATTCTCAAAATTAAGGGGGATAAGGCGCATCCCGGGTCGGAAGGATACGCATGTCAGAAGCCGCAGCGACTGGATTATTACCAGAATGGAAAAGATAGACTCACATCGCCGTTACGTCGTCGTGCCGATGGAACTCACGAGGAAATATCCTGGGACACAGCCATCGCCGAGATAGCAGAAAAACTCAAAGCGATTCGCGATACTCACGGCGGACATGCGCTGGCTTACTTCGGCGGTGGAGGGCAAGGTAATCATCTAAATGGAGCTTACGGTACATGTCTGCGTTCAGCCTTGGGTACACCCTACATCTACACCTCTTTGGCGCAGGAAAAAACGGGGGGATTTTGGGTTGACGGAAAATTATTCGGAAAGCAGAATTGCCATCCTACGGAAGATGCGACCAATGCGGACTTTTTACTGATCATTGGTTCCAATCCCTGGCAGTCCCATGGTATTCCGCGAGCACGTACCTTGTTACAGGAATTTGCGAAAGATGAAAACCGCACCTTGGTAGTTGTTGACCCATTGCGAACCGAAACGGCACAGAAAGCCGATGTGTTCCTGCAGGTGAAACCGGGAGGCGATGCACACATGATGCTGGCCATGCTGGGCACCATCGTGCAGGAAGGATTGGAAGACACCGCTTTTATAGAGAAACATACGGAGGGGTATGAGACGGTTCGGACTATGCTGGAAAAAATTCCTGTAGATGATTACGCTCTGGAAGCCGGACTGGATCCGGAGATGGTCAAACAGGTTGCGCGGGACTATGCACAAACTGAAAAAGCCTGTATCCGCACGGATCTTGGACTGGAGCACAGTCTACACAGCACACTCAACAACTATCTGGTGCGGTTGATGTATCTTATTACGGGGCATTTCGGGAAGGAAGGCACCAATACGTTCCACACCTTTCTTATGCCGCTGATTGGGCATTCCAAGGACCCGGAAGATGGGGGGATGACCACCAAAGTCATGAAGATGCGGGAAATCGGTAAGCTCTATCCACCCAACGTGCTTCCCCAAGAAATAAATACGGATCATCCAGATCGCGTCCGTGGGTTGGTGGTGGACAGCGGTAATCCTGTCATGACTGGCGCAGATTCCCAAGCGTACCGCGAAGCCTTCAAGAATCTGGAGCTGTCCGTGGTTATTGATGTGGCCATGACAGAGACCGCACGTTTGGCCGAATATGTACTGCCGGCCAGCTCGCAATTTGAAAAGGCCGAGGCCACGTTCTTCAACTTTGAATTTCCGAATAATTATTTTCAGCTACGCAAGCCCCTGTTCGAGCCTGCGCCGGGTACCCTGCCGGAAGCGGAGATTTATCGTCGGCTTGTGGTTGCGCTGGGCGAATTACCGGATCGCTTCGAGGAGTTGGAGTTGGCAGCCATAGAAGACCGAAAAAATCCCGCTGCCATGATGTTTCCCATGGCATTGCAGGGGGCGGCATCGGATCACCCTGAATGGAAACCGTATTTACCTCTCGTGTTATATGCCACGCTGGGGAAGGCATTGCCTAAGGGAATGGAGTCGGCTGCGCTGCTCTGGTTTTCTGCGCAGATGTTCGCAGGGAAATCAGGAAAGAATCTGGAGCGTGCGGGAGTGAAGGATGAGGGCGCGGGATTGGCTGAGGCTTTCTTTCAAAAAATACTTACCAGCGATTCAGGCCTTATGTTCAGTTCAAGTGACTATGATGAGACGTGGGACACCCTGCGCCATAAAGGCGGCAAAATACATTTACCTATAATGGAAATGCTGGACGAAATCGAAGGGTTGGAACCGTTGAGTTCGGAATCAAAGTATCCCTTCATCCTCCAGGCCGGAGAGCGTCGATCCTACAATGCCAATCAGATTATTAGAAGCAAAGACTGGCGCAAGAAAGATCCGGACGGCGCCATGAAAATTCATCCCGAAGACGCAGCGGAATTGGGTCTGGCTGATGGCGGAAAAGCCGAAGTGGAATCGGCACGCGGGGTAATTACTGTACACGTATGGGTGACGGATGAGATTCGCCTCGGCATGGTCTCCATGCCCCATGGCTACGGTATGTTGGAGGAACAGGAAGATGGAACGATCAGCCAGACAGGACCCAGTATCAATGACCTTACCGATTCCGATCACTGCGACAAAATATCCAAWACACCCTTCCATAAACACGTACCCGTTGCCATCCGTTCGTTGACGACGGCATAGCGATGACGATTAGCGGACAGCGGGGTAGGAAGGGAGAGCAAAAAAATGAGCCGATATAAACCGGGTGATAAGGATAAGACACGGGCGCGGATTCTGAAAGAAGCGTCTCGATTATTTCGTCGGGAAGGGGCGGAATCCACCAGCGTGGCGGACGTAATGGAAGCGGCAGATTTGACGGTGGGCGGATTCTACAAACATTTTGAATCCAAGGAAGAACTGTTTTCCGAAGCTGTAGGGGAAGCACTGACCTCTTCGCGCAAGCTGACCAAAGAAATAGATCCATCCATACGCGGCGAAGACTGGCAACATCTTGTTTCCAAGATTTATCTTACTCCCGCTCATCGGGATAACGTAGCGCGAGGCTGCGCCTTGCCTGCCTTGTCGGGAGATATCGCTCGTGCCGATCAATCAGCTAAGGAAGTATTTGAAGCAGGATTGGAGAAGTACATTCAAGGTACAGCGGATCGTTTGGACGGAACCCCGGAGGAAAATCGCCAACAGGCCTGGGCTTTCTGGGCTTCGCTGGTTGGTGGACTGCTTCTCTCCAGGAGCGTAGCATCGGACACGCTATCCCGAGAGATTCTGGAAGCATGCAGTGCAGCTTTTGAAACTCAAGACCGTGAAAATGAAGCATAGGTTTAACGGAAACGCCATCTATGTACATGCTTTATGAAACGGACTTAAACAGCTACAGCGAATCAGGGTCCAAGTTAAAAGTTTCCACCAGATAGTCGTAGTACAAGCCATCCGACAAGAAGTCCAGATAGATTTCATGCACCAGGTTGATCAGTTTTCGGGTGCCGTATTCAAAATCGTCGTCTTTAACCTTGAGTGTCAGTGACACATTGCCACCCCGGTTAACGGAACGTATTTCTGCACGAGCCGGGTCAATGCGTCGGTGATCGGGAAGCGTATCGGATTGCCGATCCTTCAGGTAAACCTTAAAGGCATCATACATACCAATATCATCCGGCACACTCGGTAAAACCATGGGAAAGCGCAGTGTTTTCTTCTCCGGATCGGCAATCAACTCGAACATCTGATCCCGATGCCACATCAATTTAAAATGTTCTTTACCTTTGTGAAGACCGCTGCGGCTGAAACCACGAAATACACCACGCTCGGCATAGTCCTCCAGCGCGCTGCCCACTACATCGGTTTGTATGGATGACTCCATCATGTTATTCCTCATTATTATAGAATTATAAGGGAACGAAAATTCCGCCCCCCGAAGGAGGCGGAAAAATGTATTTTCGTATAGAAGTGCTGTGCCTAGTGGGCTACAGCACCAACACCCGGCTCGGGGTTCAGGGATACGCCTGGCGGATAATCCCGCGCAGAAGTRAATTCCTTGAGAGCCTGGCAGTTGATRACCGTRGAAATACTYTCRTCYTTGGCRATYTTRTAGCTTCRWGCCARYGCSGCYTTGAACTGATCCGGTGTGCGAGCATATTCGCCCCGAACGCCTAGTCCTTCGGCCAGCTTGTCGTACCTCAGGTTTTCCTGGAACAGGTACATGTGCATGGACCGCGCCGAACGAATAGCGCTGGGCCACATTCCCCACGAGTTGTTGTTATAGATAATGGCGATGATGGGGATTTTGTATTTTGCCGCCGTGTCCAACTCGAACATGCTGTAGGCCGCCCCAGCATCACTGGTAATACACAGAGCGGGTGCGCCTTTATAAGCTGCCTGAGGTCCTACTCCCTGTTGTACCGCCGCGCTGGCACCAATCATCATGGAGAGATCCGGGCCGATGGCGGCGTATTGATAAGCAGGTACTATCTCTTGAGCCGGACGGTTTGCCCGAAGCCAACGCCCAGCATACAGCCCACTAGTCCAGCCGCCTGCACCGGTCAGGGTTGCCTTGGGATCGATGTCACCGCGATACAAGAAGTCCGCTGTTTCTTTTGCGATGACCGCCGGGTGCAGGTGGTTGGTATCGGCACTGTATTTCATGCCGAGCTTGAACACCTTATCCAACTGCTCATCATACGCTTTGCGCGCACCTGCCACTTCCGAAGTCCATGTATCGCGTTTCTTTTTCGGCAGTAGATCGGCCAGACCTTCCATGAAGATAAGTTCGTCGCTCACGATGCCCAGATCCAACGGCCAGTTACGACCCAAATCTTCCTGGATCGGATTCACACGGATGGTTTTCACATCCGGGCCGAATCGGAATTCACCCGGACTGRGCATGCAGTATTGACCTACAAAAATAACCAGGTCAGCACTCATCAACGCGTCGGGCGCGGCATTCACACACAAGCGGTGTTCATCCGGGAAGTGTCCCTTCGTCGGGCCGGAGGTGGCGACAATGAATTCGTTCTTTTCTGCGGCAATCATGAGCGCGTCCCATGCTTTACGCTGGAAGACACCTTGACCGGCTACAAGAATGGGTCGTTCGGCTTTGTTGATCATGTCGACAGCTTGCTGCATTTCTTTGGCAGATGGATTCGCCCGGGATTCGGTGCGGTATTTGGACTTGTCGTAGTAATCGGTCAACTCCGATGAATCGGTGAATTGAGCCCGGGCTACTTCCGCCGGGAAATCCAGATGAACCGGACCGGGAATACCGGACTTCAGATTACGAAACGCATACGCGCCGTATTCGTGTACGCGGTTGGGGGAGATGAGGCGTTTACCATACTTCTTGATACCCGTAGTGGTGGGTTGTTGATATCCGGTTTGAATGAACTGTTCCCGGTCATCTCCGGCCAGTCGCATGTTGCTCGCCAGTACCAGCAGCGGCGTACGTGCTGAGTTGGCTGCGGCGATAYTCATGATCATGTGGGTGAAGCCCGGACCTTCTGTGCCGGAAGTAGCCGTCGCTTCCCCCGTGGCGCGGGAAAAACCGTCCGCCGCAGCGCACATAGCGCCTTCGGTACGACCGCCGTAGGACGGTATACCAGCAGCGGCGATGGCATTGATAACCGTGTAGTTCCCCGGACAACAGAACATGGCCGCCAGGTTTTCCTGCTTGCACAAGTTGGCGAATACCTGAGCGCCGTTTTGTCCGTTGCCTTCAAAGCTGCCGGGATTGGGGTCCTGGGCCAGGTTCATGGCAATTTCTTTTGGGATGGTGATAGATGGAATTTCCAATTCGGGAACCTTGGCGGCAAACGATTCTTGCGTAACGCCTACCGCAGCAGCCGCTGCTCCTGCGCCAACGGCAGAGGTCTTCAAGAAAGATCGTCTTGAAAAATCTTCTGATTGTTCCGTTCCGTTTTCTGATTCCTGAGTACCCTGTTCATTTTCACTCATGGCTTTCCCCTTCACTTTCCGAGGTCGATTTGCTCGGTTTGGTCTTGCTCTTATTTTTATTCGGGTCTTGCAGCTCGGGACGTAGGTCCTTGGGCCACAGACTGCGAACGAAATTCACCAGATGCCACATATCTTCATCTTTTTTAAACTGCATCTTGTACGGCGGCATGCTTACTCCTGCGCCGTCGCGGATGCTACGGAATACTTCACCCTCTGTGGTGCCGCTGTACCATCTCTTTGGACTGGTTAAATCGGTAGCATTGGCGATCACATCGATGAGAGCCTTTCCGTCCGGACCATGACATTCCGTGCAGTACCGAATATAAATCTGCTTACCGCGACTTATGGAACGCTTGGAATAGGGGACAGGACTCTTTAGTTTTTTGAAATCCTGTTTGACCGTATTATTTTCTTCCGATCCTTCATCTTGGGCGATACTTGCCGAGCCTATGACSAAAGAAAATGCTGCAACGGCGACCAAGATGGCAGCCAAGGGTCGTCGTTCTAAAAGTTGTAAAATCATACTGCAAACCTCGCCCAGTTGTTTTGTCGATACTTCATTTTAACATACAGATAAATCGTTTAGAAAGGCGAATATATTACACTTTCTGATAAAAAATACCGATTGGGGATTCGCACCCACCGTTTACAGCTCCCGAGATAGAGGCGATAGAATAAAAAGCTATAGGTATAAAAATAGAAGAAAAGAGGCGTTATTTATTCAGATCCGGGGCAGTGTCCAGCAGATTATTCACCAGAGCAATAACACCGTTCACCATTTCATCCTCCACATCCAGCGACCATCCTACYGGCGATCCGTATTGGATTTGGATGACCCGGGCTTGATASGCATYRAGCCGCACCAACTCCCGSGTRGGGATGTACARATTRTGTTCTCCCATRTAYGCCGTGCAAAAAATGGGACGGTCMCGGCGAAACGCATCTTTGATACGCATTCCTATGGGCGCGCAGACTTCCCCCTGCATCGCCACGAAAATCATGGGGCCAATCGTCGCCACGATGACCTCCTCGTACTCGCTGGGAAGGGTGTCATGGATGCTGTAATCATATTTCTTGAGCATCTTCTTGTCCGACTTGTGAATCAGAAATGTGTCGTCKGTACAGATYARYTCCGCCGTGGTCTTGGGAAAGGGAATGTCGTTTTCATACCAATATTGAAGAATACGAACCCAGTTGGTGCCCCGATATTTGTTGGGATAAGGAACCCACCCTGTACCTTCTGGTACCCGCATGGCCAACGATTTCGCTTCTGCCAGTGGCAGAGGGTCCGCCAGCGGCAACGCCAAACGTGTCATGGAAGATCGGATTGGCCCGGTTACATCTTCCAATGTACCGCTGGCGATCCGAAGCGTTACATCAGCCAGTTCTCGTCCCAATTTCTGTGCGCTGGCTTTCAGTACCCGATCCAATGCGGCATCGCCTTGCGCCCGCGCCGCCTTTATGTTTTCCTGATACCCAGGCTCACGAATAACGAATTGATTTCCCCCCGACGCATCGCAATACATGGCTTGTACACCTGGCCATTCCGATTCAATGCGATCCATGGCGTAGCCCGGATGGCCTGCGTCTATATTACCCACCGAAGCCTGGGCCGGGTGGGTGCCGTGATTGAAAACCAGTGCGATAGGCTTGTTCTCATGCGTCACCTTGATTACTTGAATTTCGTAGTCGGTAGGAGCGTTACCCCGGCTGGTGATAAAATAGCCGTTACCGAAGCCGAACTCGATTTTCACGGGKCCCRCCATGCGGYTCTGGGCTTCYRWGATAAGAYCRAAAATTCGYTCCGCCAGCCATTCTCCATATTCAAAATTATCCGGGTTAATCTGGATAGGTGCATTGTGATTATGCGTTGCCAGAAGAATGAGCCGTTCCGGCCCCAGTCCCAGCTCGTCCTTTATCCGCTTGCGTAATATGGGTGTTGCCACGTCCAGGCAATTAAGATCGTAGGTTACGATGATAAACGGCTGACTGCCATCATCCAGCACGAGCACCCGAGCGTAGATATCTTCCGTCACTCCTTCCGACATACGTCCGTTTACCATGAYGAGAGGTTTGTCATTGGTGATAATTCCCTTGGCAACGCCAGCCCGCATTTCGAAAGCGTGGACGTTGGAGACACTCAGTATGCCCACTACAAAGATGAGGGTTCGGACAACTTTTCGATTCATGATGTGCTCCCTTGAATTACTGTAGTTTTCTATTCGTCCAGCGAGTATGTCAGCCCGGCAGGGTATCCTCAGATACAGTAACGGCTTCAATATATTCCCCCAAGAAATCACGAACTATTTCACGCACACGCTCCGCCACAATGTCACCGCTGGTCATCCCCAGATAGGACTTTGCCCACGTCAACCCCTGGGCTTTTTCGCCTGTTTCCAGCGTGACCCGTTGATGAACTTCCACGTCAATGGAGAAACTCGTCAGGTTCAGTTTTTCAATATAGAGGAGGTTGCAATTAATGTATAAATAAGGGCGCTGAGGATGTTCGAGTCGTTCGCTCACACTTAGCAGGGTGATTTTATTATCGCGCAATTGTCGGGTGGCATCTAATTCCAATAAGCCCTTGGTCAATTTTAACGGCTGTGCTTCGCGAGGCAGCTCTTCCACCACCAGCTGAATCTCATCCAAGCCCTTCAGGCTTTCCGTTTCCGATACATCCCCCATACAAGGCAGCGCCAGCAACAACGTCCATAGCATCCAGAATTTTCTCATGGTACCCTCTCTCGTAGTAGTCTTTCATGAGGAATCAACATACCCCTTTCGCAAATACGATGTAAAGAATGAAGTTGGCTTCCTGAGTATAGGAGACTATAATGATTAGATCGAAAATATTTAGCGTATAACCCCGGGAGCCTCCAGCATGAACCGTCAGCACACCGATTCCACCCTTAACCGTCGCGCTTTTCTCAAAACCACTGCCCTAGCCGCCGGAGCTGTTGCCGCATCGTCGACTACATCCCACGCCGCGACTACCGATGGACTGGATCACCGTAATGAACGGCCTGATCGCATGCAGTATAGGAAACTGGGCAAGACGAACCTTATGTGCAGCGCGTTGGTGTTCGGATGCGGTGCCGCGCTGGCTGGAGGCAAGGCCGTGCGATTGTTGGAGCGTTCCTTCGAGCAGGGTGTCAATTTTTACGATGTGGGCTACGACGATTACTACAAAGGCTCCGAGAAACATCTGGCGCCGTTTCTGAAACGTCACCGCGACGACGTGTGGGTTACATCCAAAGCCCCGGCGCGTATACAGTCCGGTAAGCCACTTACGGTGGACATGGCGAAAGGTGCGGCGGCCTATTGGCTCAACCAGATGGACCTGAGCCTGAGTCGTCTGCAGTTAGATTATATGGATGCGTATTACTTCATGGGGGTGAGCAGCCCCGAGTTAGTGAAGAGTGAAGAAATGGCCAATGCGTTTTTCAAAGCCAAAGAAGCGGGCAAAGTGGGGCACCTGGGCATCAGYACCCAYCAGAAYGCTGAGGAATGTCTGGAGGCTATGCTGGAAGTAGACTACTACAGCATTGCCATGATCGCCATCACCCCGGCAGGTTGGTACGACTATCGTGTACAGAAGCTCCTGGAAGATAAAGGAAGCCTGAAAGATTTACAGCCTCTACTGAAACGTGCCCGAGAAGCGGGTATCGGACTATGCGGCATGAAGGCAGCCCGCCCCATCGCTCTCACACCCTACGGCGGAATATACGGCAAGGTTGCCGAAGATGACGTGGTCTTTGCATTCGATAAATTCTACGACAAGAAAGCGTTGGATGCCCCATGGAGTCCGTATCAACGCTCCTATGCCTATAGCTTGGAAAACGGCATCGACGTAGTCAACTCCGACATGCAGAACTTCCGCCACTTCGAAGAAAACCTCGTAGCCACTCGGGATTCGAAGCTGTATTTTGCATAGGAATCTGCGCCATACAGGAACACGTTAATAGGTAAAAGATTTCTTTACATTCTGGCTAGTGCAGTGTATATTCTAATATACGAATAGCTAAACGTGTATTGGAGGTCAGCATGCCGCATTCTCGTTTCCTTTTACTCCTTCTGGTGGTCATCAGCACAGCAAGTATTTCCTGGGCGCAATCACCGAGCATGTCGAATTCGAACCTGTTGTTTTGGTCGGAAGCAGAAAATCCGAATGGGCCTACAACTGTGTATCGAGCAGACATCGACGGGCAATCACCGCAAGCTATTCTGGAGTTCACCTCCAGAATATATGCATTGTCGGCTGTAAAAAAATTGCAAAAACTATACTTTGTGCAGGAATTTCCTTTTGGTGATATTTTCCGGACCGACCTAGACGGTTCCAATATAGAAGACATCGGTATAATTAGTCCTGTTGGGGGCAACATAGATATGGATGAGGAAAGAGAAAAAGTCTATTTTGGCTCTTTAATATCGAGTTCTGCTCTTTTACGTTCGAACCTGGATGGATCTGGAGAAGAATCCATGTTTGAGAAATCTGAGATTCCTGAGCCATTTTCTAGCGATAATATATTTTCAGGCCTTATTGATTTATTTGTTGATGAATCATCTAATAGAGTTTACTGCTTCTATTTATCCTCGGATGATAGTGGAACTTCTTTTCGATATATAGTACTTCGATATGATGTAGAAATGGATGATGTCGAAGTACTTTTCGAATTGCCAAGTAATCCAGTCCGCCCATTCATGGTGGATGCGCAAAAGGAGAAAATATATGTAGGATTTGACGTTGATGCGAATAGCAATGGGTCTCTTCATCAGATGAATTTTGACGGTTCGGAATTGATTAACCTTGGATACGGAGTAAATAGTTTTTCTGACGGAGAAATCGATACCGACGATGGTTTTTTGTATTTCGTTACTGATTCTGTTGTAAGTCGCCAAGGAAGTACGATTGTGCGTACTAATTTGGACGGCAGCAATCCCGTTACACTAGTTTCGTCAGATATTACCATAGGATTCGTGACCTTGATTCCACGTCCAAACCTGACCAATGCCATGCCGACGGTATTCAATCAATTTGATCAGTTTAAAACTGTTCATGAATTGTATGATGATGTGGATATTGCCGGGGATGGGTTGCCGGATATCGCGTCGTTCACATTGATGAATGAGGCGTTGAAGCAGTATGACACCGAAGAGGCTCAGGCGTTGCTGGAAGGGTATGAGGTCAATCTGGATATCATCAATTCGGAAGCAGATGTAGAAACGTTGGGGAATTTCCGTGAGCTCATCGCGGCCTGGATGCTTATGGGTGAAGAGACGCAGGTGGCGTTGAAAGACTTCTTGGTATCAAAGGGAGTTGTGCTCACAGGCGACTATGTTACCGTGATTTTCACCAGTACATCGAGAGGCATTGACGAACCGTTCTCCGGCTTAGGCGATTTCGATATGGACGGATTCAACAATGCGTTGGAGTATGCCAACGTCCTGGCGCGAGGCGGAACATTGGATGACTTCATCGCTGCTGCCATCGATCCTGCTTCCAGCGGATCTCTCGACGGTGGTGGAGRTGGAGGCGGCTGCTTGATTGCCTATGCCTTCATGGACACCCCCCTGGCAAGTGAGCTTACTACGATTCGCTCATTTCGGGATGAATATATGCTTTCCAATGCGCCAGGAATCATGGCATCGGACATGTACTACCGCGCCAGTGCCTTTATCCTGAGTGAAAGATCAACAAGGGCTAACGCAGGCGCGCTGGCTTTGGCATTCATGACGGTAATAGCGTCAATTGTATTCATGGCAGGTGCCGTAAAAATAACCCGCCGAAATCACGTTCCCATGGACTGAATGAAGGCGTTGGCTTCGTTGATGGACTGTTCCATTTCGCGAATGAGTGCGGCCACGTCGGATTCGATACTTTCCAACTCGTTCTGGAGCGATGCGATGGCCCGGGCGTTCAGGTTGTGTTTCAGGAAGAGCACTTGATCCCGGAACGGAACCAATACGGGTTCGATTTTTGATTCAGCACGACGCATGGCCCCGATGACCTGAGTATACCGGGTTTTAGTTTCGGATAATTGTCGTTCGCTTTCCCGTTTGAATTCTGCGTTGTTGTACTGAGTCAATTCCTGCTCCCATTCTTTGAACAGGGCTTTGGCTACGTCTTCCACTTTGTCGATGCTGTCGTTGACGGATTTCGCTTTGGCTTCGCTGCGGGACAACGCGTCGTTGAGTCGATTGTATTCTTTCTCCAGATCCCCGCCGTCAAAATTAAGCACGGTTTGAAATTGCTCCAATGCATCTTTGAATTGTTCCTGACCTTCTTCCTGTGCTTCCTGAGCCGCTTCAA
>NVWG01000061.1 GCA_002746185.1 Candidatus Hydrogenedentota bacterium | reverse complement strand
GTGGTTGAAAAAGGCGGTTCGCGAACCGCCTCTACAATGGCAATCGTGATGTGATGAGCCGTTACAAAAAAATGCGGTCCGGGWCGGGATGCTATTCCACTGTGAACCCGCCGATGCCGGGGCTGTACAACCACGATCCGCCGTCTACTACGAGAATGGCGCCCGTTGTGTATTGGCTGGCATCGCTCACGAGAAACAGGCAGGTATCGGCGATTTCCCGTTTGGTTCCCCATCGACGCAGCGGCACGGCCTTTTGGGATTGTTCGGCCATCTCCTCGTTCGGGGCCAATCGTCGCATGCCTTCGGTGTCGCCGATGGGACCGGGTGCTACACCGTTGGAGCGGATTCCCAGGGGTCCCCACTCGTTGGCGCAGGTACGTGTAAAAGCGTCTATGCCTGCTTTGGCGGCGTTGACGTGGGCCTGAAACGGCATGCCGGTGTAATGGAGGGTGGCGGTGATATTGAGCACATTGGCGTTTCCGTGTTTCTCGCCAGCCGCCGACAAATGAGGGAAACACGCCTTGGTCATGTTGAACGTGCCCTGCAAATCGATGTCAATGACGGTGCGGAAACCGTTGGGACTGAGCGCGGCGATGGGGGAGGGGAAATTTCCCGCTGCGCCGTTTATGAGAATATCGATGCCGCCGAATTCGTCTGCTGTTTTGGCGACGGCATTCTCCACGGCATCGTAGTCCCGCACGTCGCAGGCAACGGCGAATACCTTGCCGCCTGTTTTCCCGCGTATATCTTCTGCCGCCGCGTTGATGCGTTCTTCTTTTCGGCTTGTGATGGCTACGTTGGCTCCATGGGCTGAAAAGATAGTAGATATTTCTGAACCGATGTCGCCTGCGCCTCCGGTTATGAGGACGGTACGGCCTTTGAGAATGTCGTCTTTAAATATACTCATGATGTTGCGCTCCCTGGTGAATGAAGCGGAAATCATACCATTTTCCACCGTGTGCAAGGAACGGTTTCAATACAGGTTAATGGAGAAATTCATAGCGACAGTATTCTCTTTGTGATAAGGACTGTTATGCGTGTGGGTGGGCGGAATGGTAGATTTCTTTGAGGCGGTCGATGCCTACGTGGGTGTAGATTTGCGTGGTGGACAGGCTCTCGTGGCCTAGCATTTCCTGGATGACCCGCAAGTCGGCTCCGGCATTGAGCATGTGTGTGGCGAAGGTATGGCGGAGGGTGTGTGGCGATACTTCGGTGCGGTCCGGCATGACTTGGCGCACGTATTTATCGACGATGCGTTGAACACTGCGGGTGGTAAGGGGGCCGCCCCGGGTGTTGATGAATACGCTGGTGTGGTCGGGGTGACCCAGCTCGGAACGTATGCCCAGAAATTGATGGAGTGCGTCGGTGGCGTGGCTGCCCAAGTGTGCGATACGTTGTTTGCTGCGTTTGCCCAACACGCGGAGTGTTCCTCCGGCCAGGTCTACATCGGGAATTTTCAACCCTGATAATTCGGCTGCGCGTATTCCGCTGGAGTACAGGGTCTCCAGTATTGCCCAATCGCGTATTCCGGCTGGTTGGCTTTGGTCAGGCGCTTCGAGTAATGCGGTGACTTCGGGTATGGACAACACATCGGGCAGGTCGCGGGACATTTTGGGAGATTTTATGGCTTGAGTGGGATTGTGAGATATGGCACCGATACGAACATAAAATTTGTAGGCGGCACGTATGGATGCCAGCTTGCGGGCGGAGGTCTTKGGTGTGGCTCCGGCRGTCTGTACATGRCCCARGAAAGCGCGSAYRTCGTTGCGGGAYGCTTTGGTCARGGCTTTCACATCWACAACGGGGRCATCTTCYGTATTCGTATCAAAGGCGGCGGGGCCAAGGGYKAGGTACGCGCCAAACTGRTYCAKRTCATGRATRTAYGCMCGKAYSGTRTGGGGCGAATACCCTCGCTCCCCTTCCAGATACTTTACGAATTGCTGCAATCCGGCATGCTGCATATCACTAACCCACCTTGGACTCGATAGATATCAAAGAATCCGACCAACAAACGTCCATCACCGACGTTACATTTTCGTCACGCCTTTTAAACGACTACGCTTCTGTCTCCGCCGTGTCTTCCTCTACTTCTTCCGGGAGCTCTTCTTCGTGAGCGCAGTTCGGTTTCGGGCAGACATGGACACGGGGTTTCCCACGAGGTTTTTTGCTTAGAGTCCAGGGATTTCCACATTCTTTGCAAGGGAATTCTTTCTCTAATTGGCCGAACCATTTTTCGCTGCACTTCGCACAGCCAATGGCACGACGACGGCCCAGGCGTAGATGCTCCAGTTCTCCATCGCAGTCGTCTTTGGGGCATTCCATGTGGAGTTCCATGGGGCGGGTATAGCGGCATTTCGGGTATTTCTCACACCCGTAAAATTCTTCGCCACGACGACTTTTCCGAATAAGGAGCATGCCTTTCTTGCAGTCCGGACATTGTTCGTCCGTTTTCCTCGGCGGTTCTTTCGGCGGCAGTTTATTGCCTTCCTTGTCCAGGTTAATGACAAAATCGCACTTGGGATAGGTGGAGCAAGCTATAAATTTGCCGAAGCGGCCCGTACGGATTACCATGGGAGCTTGGCATCGTTCGCATATTTCGTCTGAAGGTTCCGGCGGGGTGCGTTGAATTTTAATTACCCCCTTGCAGCCTTCTTTCGTGCAGCCCATATACATGCCGAACCAGCTTTGCTTGAGGACGGCTGTCGATCCGCATTCGGGACACCGGGGATCCTCTCCCACTAACTCGGCGACCATCTGTTTTTCCGTGCCTTTCAGGTCTTTCGCAAAGGGCACATTAAACTCGGATACCAACTGGCGCCATTCTTGTTTCCCGTCTTCGACCTTATCCAGATCGTCTTCCAGTTTGGCAGTGAAGGTTATATTGAGGATATCGGGGAAATGGGTGACCAGCCACTTGTTCACTTCTTCGCCCAGTTCGGTAGGTACSAGTCGGCCTTTTTCTTTCTCTACATARTGGCGATCCATGATGGTCTTGATGGTGGCGGCGTAGGTACTGGGTCGGCCTATGCCGTTTTCTTCCATGGCGCGCACCAAGGATGCTTCCGAATAGCGTGGAGGCGGCTTGGTGAAATGCTGATCCGGGAAGAGRTTATCCAAYGCGGTGGACTCACCCTCGTTAATTTCTGGTAGTAGCTTGTCTTTACCATCGGTTTTTTCGTCGCTGTTATTCTTGTCCTCTTTGGTTTCTTCGTAGAGCTTGGTGAACCCGGCGAATTTCATAATCGACCCGGAGGCGCGAAACAGGTGATCGCCGTTTTCGATATCGATAGTGGTCTGATCCAATACTGCGGGGGTCATCTGGCTGGCGACGAAGCGTTTCCAGATGAGGGTGTAGAGTTTCAGTTGGTTGGGATCTAAATGGCTGGCGATAGATTCAGGAGTGGTAAATGCCGACGACGGGCGTATNGCTTCGTGAGCATCCTGCGAATCTTTCTTGTTCTTATAGATATTCGGCTTATTCGGTAACGAAGCGGCATCGAAATTCTTGCCGATGTAACCCCGTGCGCTGCCCAGTGCTTCACCGGACAGCCGCAGCGAGTCCGTTCTCATATAGGTGATGAGGCCTGCCTGGCCGTTGCCGATATCGATACCTTGATACAACTGCTGGGCGATGGCCATGGTACGAGCAGGKGTCATWCCCAGYTTTCGGGAGGCTTCTTGCTGTAGAGAACTGGTGATGAATGGCGGTGCRGGGCGRCGCTTTACTTCYTTWCGAGTAACYTTACTGACTTTAAACGAACCTTGTTTGATTGTTTCTGCGATTTTCTGTGCGTCGGCTTCATTGCGAATCTGGCCTGGCTTACCTACCGCCACCTGCTCGCCTTTGATAGAGTGGAGACGAGCGGTGAACGAGTAGTCCCGAATAGTTTTCAGGCGCGCTTCGATACTCCAATATTCATCCGGCACAAATTTGCGAATCTCTTCTTCCCGTTCCACTACCATCCGTACTGTGACGGATTGAACTCGGCCAGCACTAAGCCCCTTGCGAACCACCCAACCCAGCAAAGGGCTTATTTTATACCCTACAAGGCGATCTACCACGCGCCGAGCTTGCTGGGCATCGACCAGATTCAAATCAATCCCTCGTGGGTTCTTCACGGCATTTCTTACGTTTTCTTTGGTTATTTCATTGAATACAATACGGCTGGACGGGATGTGAGAGGTCTTTTTGTAGTCCTTTAGAATTGCCGCCATGTGCCACGCAATCGCTTCCCCTTCGCGGTCCGGATCGGAAGCGATAAAAATCTGATCTACTTTGGCAGCACGGTCTTTAATTTCTTTCAGCGCTTTACGGGTACGTTCGTCACGCATGACGATGTACTTGGGTTCGAAATTATTTTCCTCATCCACCMCTAATTGACTTTTAGGCAGATCGCGAACAGCTCCGAAACATGCTTTCACGGAGTAATTGCTGCCCAAAAACTTGTTGATGGTTTTTGCCTTCGCCGGCGATTCCACTACGACGAGATACTTGGCCATAAATAGGTGCTCCCCTTATATACAACGACGCCGCATCTCCTGGGAGACGGGCGTCTCTTTTCCGATTCAATACATTCTTAGTGAAGGGTGTTTCCTTTTCCTTCCAATGCATTGTAGACGGTTTGCTGGTGTTCTACATCGCGGTGAGAACATACCACCCACGACACAAGATAATCCAACTCKTCCATTCCRATCTCCCCATCGAACTGATCGAGRCGTTCTAAAATCATYTCTCTCYCAAAGGGATCCAKCAGCTCATAGAGCTCAAGCCGAACCAGTGCGGCCTGCGCATCCTTCGAGAGTTTGAAGTTTTCGTAAGCAGATAAATGACGGATCGTGCCGGGGCCGGATTCGACCACATGAGCCAGAGATTGCATACGGGGCTGTACCATGGCCATGGCTGCATCGATATCCGTTTTGGCGTAGCCCTTGTGTGACAGCCATTTCCGAATACCGGTTTCTGTAGGAACCGCCCCCGGTTGTTCTTGAATTTTCTGAAGGATTTCGTCAACCAATTGGGTCAAATACTGCTTCATTTATTACTCCGTGGTTCACTATACAGCTTCGATGTTTTGCATCACCACTGTAAAACGCAGTTATTGTAAGGCTACTTGTGCTCTCTGTCAAACTGTGCGATGGATTCTATTCTTAACATCTCTAATCATATTGGGGGTAAAATGTGACTTAACTCGTTGCAGTGACAAGAGTAAGGTGAAAATAGATATAATTTGAAATGTTAGCACTTTAACAATATACTATGTATCGCTTTAGTTTATAATTCGCCAAGGGGGCTACGAATGACACATGCACGCATAACGGGGACAGGGAGTTATCTGCCCGAGGAAGTTATTACCAATAAAGATTTGGAAGCATTTTGCGATACTACAGATGAGTGGATCCGGAAGCGAACTGGCATAGAACAGCGTCATAAGGCGGCATCGGGGCAGGGAACATCGGATCTGGCTCTTCATGCTGCTCAGGATGCCTTGGCGGATGCGGGTATGTCTCCGGAAGAGGTCGAGTTACTCATTGTTTGCACAGTAACTCCCGATCAGATGTTTCCTGCCAGCGCTAATCTTCTTCAAGGCAAATTGGGGGCTGTGAATGCGGCTTCGTTCGATATCAATGCGGCTTGTTCCGGTTTCATGACGGGTCTGTCCACCGCAGATGCGTTTATTCGCGCGGGACGCTACAAAAAGATTCTGCTGATTGGGGCAGAGATCCAGTCCAGTAGAATGACGTGGAAAAATCGTGATACGGCCATTTTGTTTGGTGATGGTGCCGGGGCTGTTGTGATAGAAGCTCAGGAAACAGACTCGGGTGTCTTGACTACCCACCTGGGATCGGATGGCAAGAACTATGAAATTCTACACCTGCCCCGAGGAGGATCGCGCGATTATTACACCAAGGAAAATTTTGATGACGATGCCTACACTATCTATATGAAAGGGCCGGAATTATTTAAGCGTGCGGTAATCAAGTTCGCTGAAGTAGCACAAGAAGCGTTGGACGCAACCGGTCTTACTATGGATGACATCGCTTTGTTTGTACCTCATCAAGCCAATGCGCGTATCATCGAAGCTGCCGGTGAACGAATGGGCATTGCACCCGAAAAAGTTATGGTCAATATTCAGCACACCGGAAATACCACGGCGGCCAGCATCCCCATTGCGCTTCACGAAGCCAAAGAAGCGGGACGGATTAAGGAAGGGGATTACGTTATGCTTGCCTCATTCGGTGCGGGACTCACTTGGGGCGCATCCATTATCAAGTGGTAAATTTTCAGCAGTGCAGGTCATCCGAAAATACGTTTTAGTGCCAGTCCTGCCAGTGTCTTATAAATCAGGAATGAATCCCGGACGACGTTGAAATGAGAGGATGGGTTGCCCTCTTCGTAAATTGTCTGAATAGGCTCCGAGAAAACCACGTAATCTCCCCGCAGCGCCTTGCCCAGCATCGCCATTTCCGTTTCATATCGGCCTGGACGAATCGTGGGGAGTTCTGCCTCCAGAAAACGGCGTGATACAATGCGAAACCCTGATTGGGTATCGGGTAAACGTTTCCCCAGCAGCACTCCTGAGACGAATATGGTGACCCGATTGCCGAACCAGCTTCGGAATGGTACATCTTTACGGGTAAATGCCCGGGCACCGATGAGAAAATCGGCCTGGTTTTTCCGGAATACATCTACCAGCCCTGGCAACTCAGCGGGGTTGTGTTGGCCGTCTGCGTCCAGTACCGCTACACAGGTTACGTCGGAATCTTTCAACGCCTCCGCATATCCGGTCACCAACGCGGCACCTTTACCGCGATTCCGGTTATGCCGAACAATGGCAACTGGCAGGTGAGCCACCGCATCTACACAGCCGTCTGTGCTGCCGTCGTCCACCACTATGACACGTTTCACCATGGGGCAGACGTTGTTTAATACGCCAAGCAAGAGAGTGCCTGCATTATATGCAGGCACAACCACGGCCAAATTTTCTATTTGTGCTGACTCTTCCAAGTTCTTAACCTGTTGTCCTGTAATACGATAAGGGCACTTTTATTGTTCAGGAAATCCTGTAAACCGACATCAGAATCTACTAAACCACTATACCATATCGTCAGGAATTCCCATATTCATTGAGCCATTCTATAAATGAACCTTTTGGGCTATGGGGGTGTTAGTATTTCGTGCTTATGTTGATTTTTCCGAAATTCACCCAATGAGGAACATTACTATGAGATATACAGGGATTTTTGTCATCGCAGTCGCTTTAATGATAGGCACGGCCTTTTCGGCAGGTGCAGACGACTGGATGGATAAGGTTGAACACAAATTCGTGGACAATAACGGGGTGAATATTCATTATGCCAAGGCCGGGCAGGGTCCGTTGATTGTGTTTATCCATGGATTCCCTGATTTCTGGTATACGTGGCGTAATCAGATGGAAGGGTTGGCGGGAGAATACACYGTAGTYGCCCTGGATACGCGGGGATATAATAAGAGCGATAAACCGGAGGGGGAAGAAAATTATGCCATGCCTCTACTGGTATCTGATGTGGCGGCAGTAATCAAAAGCGAAGGCCAGGATAAAGCCATCATCACGGGCCATGACTGGGGCGGTGCTATCGCCTGGGCCTTTGCCATGATGAAGCCTCAGATGACAGACAAACTAATTATTGTGAATTTACCGCATCCGGTTAATTTGTCTCGTGAGTTGGCAAATAACGAAGAACAGGCAGCTAATTCAATTTATGCTCGGAATTTTCAAAAACCGGATTCGCACAAGATGCTCAGTGCTGAGATGCTGTCCAGTATGGTTTCGCAAGGCGACCCGGATTTAAAAGCTACATATAAAGCAGCTTTTGAGAATTCCAGTTTCGAGGCCATGATGAATTATTATCGGCAGAATTTTCCCAAGCCACCGTACACGGAAAATACACAGCCCATGCCTAAGATACAGATGCCGGTACTTCAATTTCATGGCCTGGCCGACACTGCGTTGCTGGCTGGGGGCTTGAACGATACATGGAACCTGCTTGCCAAGGATTATACGCTGGTTACGCTGCCCGGTATTGGGCATTGGACACACACAGAAGCACCGGACATGGTCACCGACACTATGAAGTGGTGGCTTGCCATGCGCAAATAGGGTTGGAAGAAAGCATTACTTACTGCCCCGGTTCGTTACTGCGAGCCGGGGCTTTCTTGTGGATCGGAGGCGGGCTGATACCCAGCGCATTTTCGGACAGGGGTAGCTGGAAATTTATCAAACCGGGGATCCGTTTCGCTCTGGAGACATTTCCAATACGCTATGCCGCCACGGGGGTGATCCACGCGCTGCCCGGATGTGCAAGAGGCACATAAGCCTATGTGCAGGATATCCTTCGTATGATCCGACAAACCCCTGCCCTCCCTATGAGGCCGATTTCGCTGCTTGGGTAAGTACCTCTACGTAGGCGCGAATGGTGTCGTCCCATCCGTTGCGCAGCGCATCTATAACCAGACCATGGCCGATAGATACTTCCAGTATGTCTGGCACTTTTCGACAGAAATCCCGCAGATTCTTGAGGGTCAGGTCG
Organism: Candidatus Hydrogenedentota bacterium; assembly: GCA_002746185.1. Taxonomy (GTDB): domain Bacteria; phylum Hydrogenedentota; class Hydrogenedentia; order Hydrogenedentales. The sequence continues at coordinate 15,363 of NVWG01000061.1, read as the reverse complement.
TGACCTGCATTGACACCCATACCGCATTTTTNGTGCTGCTACTGCTGCCGCCGTAAACTTCTTTAGTGCTGATGCGGAGTCCCCCCGCTCAAAGGCGCGGGCATAAGGTTCTGTATACAATTCAACGCGATCTGCACCCACTTCCAGTGCCAATGGGATTGATTCTGCATGGGCATCCATAAAAAGACTGACGCGAATGCCGGCATCCTTAAATTGTTTGATCACAGGTGACAATTTAGTCCCATGTTTTCCTATGTCCCATCCGTGATCTGATGTGAGCTGAGCAGGATCGTCTGGCACGAGTGTCACCTGCTCCGGCTTTACGTCCATCACCAATTCCACGAACGAGTCGGTGGGGTTTCCTTCGATGTTGAATTCCACGGTTAACATCTCCGAGAGATCGTACACATCCTGACGGCGAATGTGGCGCTCGTCGGGTCGGGGATGCACGGTGATACCTGCGGCACCCGCCTCAATACTGGATCGAGCGAAGGCGGTTACGCTGGGCTGATCCGTATCACGGCTGTTGCGCAGTAATGCAATCTTATTCAGATTCACACTTAATTGGGTCATTGCTGAATCGCTCCTGTGATAAATTTGATGGCCTTACTCTATCTCAAGGGGATGCATACATACCACAGAGGATTTACTATGTACGTGAAAGGCGGTCTATCGTTATTCGTTCGTCTTGAGGTAATCGAGAATGAACACTTTAGTTTTAGTACATTCTTCTTTAAGGCGCACAAGTTCCTTTGCTGCTGCATTGACATCTTTCGAGATATAGTGTGACTCTAGTTTAGATGCAGATGCGTTGACCGCTTCGGCTCCTACGTTGGCACTGGCACCGGCGATGATATGCGCTGCCTCTCGCCCTTGAATCGCATCGTGTTGGTTGTTCGCTTGATCCAGAACGCCCAAATGTTCTTCCATGGATTCAAGAAAGATACCGAACAGTTCCTGAAGAAAAGGACGGTCGTATTCGAATCGATCCAGCAGGCGATCTACATTTATGGGAGAATTTGACACAGATTAAGTCTTCTTTACTTCACTGGGGTAGAGGTTATTTTRACAATTCAGGATACAAGTCTATTCTGCAGGTTGGGCATACGGAATGACTGAATTCCGCACCGGAATGGTCGCTGATATATTTCTCCAGATGCTCCCAGTACCCGCCATCGTTGCGTACTTTTCTGCAGTTTGCGCATATAGGTATGAACCCGCGTAATTCTTTAATCTCTTCCAGCTGCAGTTTTAAAACTTTGTTGTTGTTCCGAATTTCTTTTAGCTGATCTTGAATGGTCGTTCGTTGTTCGTTCAATTCGCAAAATACACGTACTTTGCTTTTAAGCCACATGGGATTCACTGGTTTCAACAGATAATCCACCGCACCAATACCATACCCCTCTCCAATCTGATCTTGAGAGATTTCCGATCCGGTGATGAAGATGATCGGCAGTTGTGCYAAGGTTGCGATCTGCCTTATGCGAGATGCCGTCTCGATTCCGGTGATACCTTTCATATTTACATCCATTAAAACCAGGGCTACTTCTGTTTCGGCGAGAATGGTCAGAGCCTCTTCGCCACTGGAAGAACTTATCAGAGTTATGTCCAATTCGGACAACATTTTATTCAGAAGAGTACGTTCAAACTCGGAATCATCAACAATTAACACGCTTTGTTTTCGTTTTCTATGTATCATATAAAATCACCAAGTTTCACCGAAATAAGCCTTTTTTAATACTAATTTTACTATGAATCAGTGTAYCATTAACYACTTGGATAAACCACTTYRCGGTGTGAAATRYATTGATCRTAAAAAAGGKTARTGYTTWAYAAATRCAGGGNNRMMKGCTGCATGGGGAACACGMGTAYCCCYGGTATATTCAGATATTTAAAACTCGGGTCCATTGTTGATATGGTTATAGTCATGAGACTCAAAAGGAGTATGCACTATGTCTTTTGTTAAAATTAAACCTTCTTGGTATTTGTCGGATTCGCACGCTACGCCCGAATCGGTGTACACCAATCGGCGAAGTTTCTTGCGAAGCATGGGACTGGGAGGAGCAGCGTTGGCAGGCGGTACGGGGCTGATGAACCCAATGGCATTTGGACAAGAAGCCTCTCCACCAAATCCGGAAATGCCGCCGCTRCCGTCTTATACAACTAACCCTGGATACGCCGACGCTGGGCGCCCTCTCACAGATGAAAAGTTGGTAACAACCTACAATAATTTTTATGAGTTCGGGTTCAGTAAACAGCAGCCCGCTGTGCTTGCCAAAGGRTTYAGYTTGTCRCCGTAYACCTTGAAGATTGACGGCCTGGTAGATAAACCACTGGAGCTTGATCTGGACGATATAGAGAAACTGGGTTACGAAGAGCGGTTATGTCGATTTCGATGTGTAGAGGCATGGGCTATGACGGTTCCCTGGCTTGGTGTGCCGTTACGCAAGCTGGTGGAAAGAGCGAATCCGAAATCGGGAGCGAAATATATCGCTTTCAAGACGTTTTATGATCCGGAACGCGCGCCGGGGCAAAAGGACACACGATATAACTGGCCTTATGTCGAGGGGCTGCGAATGGATGAAGCCATGAATGATGTGGCGTTTGTAGCAACAGGACTGTACGGTAAACGCCTGCTTCCTCAGAGTGGCACTCCTCTGCGAATCGTGGTTCCCTGGAAGTATGGATACAAAGGCCCGAAATCTATCGTCCAAATGACGTTTGTAGATAAGCAGCCTCAAACATTCTGGAACGAAGCCATAGCGCGAGAATACAAGTTWTACTCCAATGTTGATCCGCAGGTTCCCCATCCACGGTGGTCTCAGGCAAAGGAGCTGTATCTGGGCGAGAGCGAAAAATCGAATCCTACGCAGTGGTACAATGGATATGGGGAACAGGTAGCGCACCTTTACGCCGATATGCCGCGATCTCTATATTAAGTTTCTTCACGTAACAGGAGGACGAAACATGCCCGACGAAACGCCATGGGTAGACGATTTATCTTATGGTCAGGTGCTGGCTAAAACCGTTGAGCGCTATGGTGACCGGGATGCACTGGTCTTTCCTCAATTGGGACTGCGATGGACGTACTCCGAGTTTAATGATCGAGTACGGGAAATGGCACGGGCWTTACTCTGTTTGGGAGTGACTCGAAGTACACACGTAGGGATTTGGGCAACGAATTGGCCGGAATGGGTACTGGCTCAATTTAGCACGGCGTTGCTGGGTGCCGTGCTGGTTAATGTGAACCCCGCCTACCGTAAACATGAACTGGCGTACATCCTGCACCAGGCTGATATCGCGATATTACTAATTACGGACTCGCATAAGACATCGGATTACCAGGCTATTTTGGCCGAGATTGTCCCGGAAGTCCAAACCACTGAATTCGGTGTTGGGTTATTTAACGAAGCCCTGCCCATATTAGAGCATGTGGTGTGCATCAAAGACACCAGCGCTCATTCCGGCATTGGGTCATGGTCCCAATTTATCGCAGGAGCGTCAGACCATGATGACTCCGAGGTTGATGCGTTGACCGAGCTGACGGGTCCCCATGATCCGGTGAACATCCAATACACGTCCGGCACGACAGGCGCTCCCAAAGGCGCCATGCTTTCCCATCGCAACTTGCTGATGAACGGGTATTATGTGGGCTTGTGTCAAGGCATAACGGAACAGGATCGGGTGTGTATCCCTGTACCGTTCTATCATTGCTTCGGGTGCGTGATGGGTTCTCTCATGTGTGTGGAGTACGGCGCTGCCATGGTTATTCCGGCAGAATCATTTGAGCCTGAAGCGACANTGAAAGCGGTGTCGGACGAAAAATGCACGGCAGTGTACGGCGTACCCACTATGTTTAGTGCGCAGGTGAACGACCCTTCTTTCACCCAGTATAATTTTTCGACACTCCGTACGGGGATCATGGCAGGGAGTCCGTGTCCCATCGAATTGATGAAAAAAGTCATTGGCGACATGAATCTGACGGAAATGACCATCGCGTTTGGGCAGACGGAGGCGTCTCCGGTGATTACGCAGAGCAAAACGACGGACTCCATGGACATACGTGTAAACACGGTAGGTGGTGCTATCCCGGGTGTGGATGTGCGCATCGTGGATCCGGATACGGGCGAAGATGTATCGCTGGGCGAACAGGGCGAGCTGTGGGCGCAGGGTCACGGTGTCATGCTGGGGTACTACAATATGCCTGGGGCAACGGGCAGGGCTATCACGGAGGATGGTTGGCTGAAGACGGGCGATCTGGCTACGGAGACACCGGAGCATCAATTCAAGATAACCGGGCGTATCAAGGACATGATTATTCGGGGTGGCGAGAACATTTATCCCCGGGAGATAGAGGAGTTTCTGCTTACTCATCCGGACATTCTGGAAGCGCAGGTGGTGGGGCTGCCCGATGTGAAATTTGGTGAACAGGTATCGGTCTGGCTGAAAGTGAAACCGGGCACCGACCTGACGGTAGATTCCATAAAAGCATTTTGCAAAGACAAGATAGCCCATTACAAAATTCCGCATTATGTAGCTATAGTGGACGAGTATCCACTGACCGTCACGGGAAAAATCCAGAAGTACAAACTTCGCGAAGACGGTATAGAGCGGTATGGCTTGCAGGATGCCTCAGATACCCAGATGGCGTAACCTCTTATCTATACGAACGCAGACCCGTGGATTCGATTTTTCCGCCTTTTAACGGTATGATAATCGAATCCGYTTTCGTTATAGATACAACCAAGCAGCTGCAACCCYATACTTGAGGTTTCTTACGTAATGAGACACATCTTTTTCGCCCTTTGTCTTTTCGGAGTACCCTTTTCAGCAGTGTCCCAGGGTAATGATGAATCCACCCTGATTTCCAATACCCGACAGCTCACATTTGAAGGGCTGCGCGCCGGGGAAGGTTATTTTAACGACGATGGATCGAAGCTGATTTTTCAAAGCGAACGGCTGGCGGATAATCCGTGGTACCAGATTTATCTTATGGATTTACAGACGGGCGATATGGACCGCATTTCACCGGGACATGGAAAGACTACATGYKCATGGGTGCATCCGACGAAAAATCGCGTGCTCTTTTCYTCWACTCATGATGAYCCGGAATCGAAAMARCTYCARCAGGAWGAGMTGGAYTTCCGTGCGTCGGGTCAGGAGCGACGGTATAGCTGGGACTACGACGAACACTTTGAAATCTATGAATCTGACTCGAAGGGTACGTATTTTAAAAATCTGACTAAAGCCCGAGGGTATGATGCGGAGGGTTCGTATTCCCCGGATGGCAGTCTCATTGCCTTTGCCTCGAATCGTCACGCATACACAACTGCCCTCTCCAACGATGATGCCGAACTCTTCCAGCGCGACGCATCCTACATGATGGATATTTACATCATGAATGGGGACGGCTCCAACGTGAAACGCCTCACCTCCACCTTGGGCTATGATGGCGGGCCGTTTTTCAGTCCAGACGGGAAACGGATCACCTGGCGACGTTTCGCGCCCAATGGGGCTACGGCAGAAATTTACACTATGAATCTTGACGGATCGGATCAGCAGCGCATTACTCGCGTGAATGCCATGTCCTGGGCACCGTATTACCATCCGTCTGGTGACTATATTATTTTCACCAACAACAGCCTGGGGTTTGCTAACTTCGAACTTTTTATTGTGGATACGCAAGGGCGGCGCGACCCGGTGCGCGTTACGTATACCGACGGCTTTGACGGATTGCCCGTGTTTCATCCCAATGGGAAGCAATTGGCYTGGACGACGAATCGCAACAATAAGAAGTCCCAGATTTTCCTGGCGAATTGGGATGATGGGAAAGCCCGTGAACAGCTTCGACTGGGTGAATTCGATAATGAACGTATAACCTATGAGAATGCGCCAGAGGCTTCCACGTTCGTCCAGGGTATTCGGGCATACGACATGGATCAGCACATCACATTACTGGCTTCCGAGCAGATGCAGGGTCGGGCTTCTGGTTCGCAGGGCGAACGCAAGGCGGCGCAATATGTGGCGGATGTGTTTGAGAGATTGGGGCTGGAACCTGCTGGTGATGATGGCACCTACTTTCAATCCTTTGAATTTATTGCGGGCGTATCGGCAGGAGAAGAYTCCGCGCTGTCCTTTGASGTTGAKGGCAGCAGCGCGGGGCGAWCATTTCCCTACAACGGGGAAACGTGGCGGCCCTTAGCGTTTTCGCAAACAGGCACCGTGGAGTCCAAACCCGTCGCGTTCGCCGGATACGGTATTAAGGCTCCGGAAAAAGATGGGACGGCGGAATACGATTCGTATGTGCATCTGGATGTGACAGACAAGTGGGTCATGGTATTTCGTGACATGCCGCTGGATATCACCCCGGAAAAACGCCAGCAGTTCGCGTATCACTCCAGCCTGCGGTACAAGGCCATGACGGCRCGGGATCTGGGTGCCGTGGGTATCATCTTTGTAAGCGGMCCRAATTCMMAATTCAAAGATCCTCTGGTYGCCATGRCATTCGAWACCAGCTTGGGCGAGACCAGTATCGCGGCTGTATCCATATCAGCCGCCATGGCAGAAGACCTGTTATCCGCTCATTCTGCGAACGGAGGAGGTGCCGTAACCCTGAAGTCACTGCAGGACAGTCTGGACGGCGGGGATGTGCAGATGGGTTTCGAGATTGAAAAGGCATCCTTGAAAGCGGACATTCGAATTAACCATGAGACGCGCACCACCTATAATGTGCTGGCTCGACTCAACGCGGATAAAAAAAGTGGTCAGGCCGTGGTTTTAGGTGCTCATCTGGATCATCTTGGTGTAGGCCGGGGCAATTCCTCTCTCGCCAGRGATGATGACGAAAGTGATATTCATTTCGGTGCCGACGATAACGCCTCCGGGGTAGCGGGTATTTTGGAGATTGCTCATTATCTTGCTGTCGAGAAAGAAGAGGGGCTGGACATGCAGCGCGACATAATATTTGCTGCGTGGTCCGGCGAAGAAATCGGCTTGAAAGGGTCGTCGCATTTTGCGGCCACCTACAACGGTAAGAAAAWGGAAGACCCGCTGTATCCGGAAATCGCCGCATATCTGAATATGGATATGATTGGGCGCTTGGAAGAAAACGCTATCATTCAAGGCGTGGGCTCCAGCTCGATATGGCCCAGCGAAATTGAGCGGCGCAACGTACCCGTAGGGCTATCCATAAAAATAAATGAAACGACTACTATTCCAACGGATACGACATCCTTCTATCCCAGAGGTGTGCCGATTCTGAACGCCTTTACCGGTGCTCATGTAGATTATCATTCGCCTCGGGATACAGTGGACAAAATAAATACAGAGGGGGCGGCAGATATTGCGCGGTTTATGAGCCTCATCGCCCGTTCACTCGTCACGCGTGAGGAGGCACCTGATTACGTCGTCCACGAGGAAGAAAATTTCCAGATCCGAGGCGGACTTCGGGCATACCTGGGTACTATCCCCGATTACGCCGAGGATATCAAAGGTATGAAACTGTCTGGCGTAWCCAAGGGCGGYCCKGCSTCSAARGSTGGYYTGCAGRGKAAYGAYATWATTGTGGARCTRGCTGGMCGCACCATTGAAAAYATTTAYGATTACACCTATGCTATCGAAGCGTTGAAAATTGGTGAAACCATCAGCATAGTTGTCATGCGTGGCGAAGAACGCTTAACTCTGGAAGTAACCCCGGAATCACGGGAATAACATAWAACACGAYGGGAGAATGCGGCATGTTCCACCTGAAGTCTCTAACCCAGATTATTTTTTCATGTGCTTTGCTCATGGGCATGGCGGCGACGGCGAAGGAATTTTCCACGCCTGTTGCCATTACCGGTGTCACGGCGGTGATCGCACCAGGCCAATCACTGGATAACGCGACCATCCTCATCGAAGATGGGCGTATTCAGGCTGTCGGCATGTCCGTTGTCGTACCGGACAATGCGGAAATCGTAGATGGTACAGGACTCCATGCTTATGCAGGGTTCATTGATGCCGCCACACATCTGGGCATCGCGGAAAAACGCCCCGACGACGAGACGCTGAAGCAGTTGCTGGATGACGAGTATCCCGTTATCGAAGGACCGCGTACGTCTATGCAGAAAGCGAATCGCATGGGTGTATGGCCCCATCTGGGTGCCGAGTATTTCTACAAGCATGACAAAGACACTGTAGAGAAACATCGCAAAGCGGGTTTCACTGCCGCGCTCATCACGCCTCATGCTGATATCCTCAGCGGTTACGGCGATGTGATTCAGCTCAACGGTTCACCGCTACGCAGTGCGACTCTGGCTCGGAGGGTCACACAGATTGCCGGGTTCGGTGATTTCTCCAACGTAAGCTACAGCAAAGGCCGTACGTACCCGTCGTCCCGTATGGGCGCGGTGGCATTGCTTCGTCAGACCTATATGGACGCCGAGTGGTATCGGCAACGGCATTCCCTGTTCGTGCAGCATCCCAACGACGTGGAGCGTCCCGAATTTGATCCTGTACTGGATGCCATGGGCCTCTTACTGGACCGAAAACAAATCTGGATCGCTGCGGTGGATACGCCCAACGAGATTCACCACGCCCTCAATCTAGCTAAAGAGTTAAATCAGCGCATAGCTATTCTTGGCGGGAAAGAAGCCTGGAAAGTAGCCGAGCGGTTGGCGGCAGAAAATGTGCCCGTCATTGTAAGCCTGGATTTCCCGGAAAAACCAAAACGTGCGCCAAAGAAATCGAAAGACAAGGATACGGCTCGATACACCACCGTATCGTGGACACCGGATTGGGAAAAAGAATTTTTCGAACCCTTGGCCGTGCGTGATGAACGTATCCGCCTCTGGGAAGAGCAGGTAAATAATTTGCAGGTGCTGGCGGATGCGGGAGTTGTAGTCGCKATATCCAGTCGTGATCTGAAATCTCCGGGTGAGGTGTTTAAGAAAACAGAAAAAGCCCTGGAGCTCAACCTGACGACAGATACCCTGCTCGCAGCCCTGACCACTGGTCCCGCGCAGATCCTGGGCATTTCAGGACAGCTTGGCACCATTGCACCGGGGAAGCTGGCGAATTTAACCCTCCTTACGCWGCCATTGGGCGAAGAAAAAGCCCAGGTGCGGCATCTTTATGTGGWTKKKRWWSRKTTYARSKMMWWMGKSRWTKSKMRSMWWGAWKWYGWCSRWGAAWWAKMAKMSSRSRMYGWKGSCRRTSMGGWYSAYKAKRWKSCSRWMKAKGMMYMTSMWYYWGAAGACACCTATGCCTGGGACAGCGAAACGGTTGCGGATCGAAAGAAACCTGTGGAGACTGGCGGTAACCTTCTGCTGAAAAACGCCACGGTGATCACGATARCTAACGGTATATCCAAAAACACGGATGTACTCGTAGTAAATGGCAAAATACGGGAACTGGGGAAAAATCTGAATGCTCCCGATGGCACAACCTCCGTAGACCTGACGGGGTACTGGGTATCCCCAGGTATCGTTGATCCCCATTCCCACATTGCGGTCACCGGGGTAAACGAATGGACCCAGTCCATTTCCAGCGAAGTACGCCAGGCTGATGTAGTCAACCATACGACCCTGTCCATCCATCGCGCACTGGCAGGAGGCGTGACGACTATCCATACCATGCACGGATCGGCCAATGCTATGGGCGGACAGAACGCCGTGCTGAAATTAAAATATAATACGTCGCCACAGGAAATGCTCGTCACCAGCGGACCACGTATCGTGAAAYTCGCTTTGGGTGAAAATGTTACCCGCTCTCGACCCATCCCGCGCTTCCCCAATTCCCGTATGGGTGTGGAATCGGTGATGCGACATGCGTTCAACGCGGCGTTGGAATAWCAGAAAGACTGGCAAGACTACACAGACACACTRGCCCGGGGTGAAATCACTGATATCCCTCGTCGCGATCTGCGTCTGGAAGCCCTCAGCGATATCATCGCGGGGCAGATTTGGGTACATTCCCACTGCTATCGAGGTGACGAGATACTCCGGCTGCTCCAGGTAGCCCAGGACTACGGATTCCGTGTCGCTACCCTCCAGCACGTATTGGAGGGGTACCGCGTTGCGCCGGAAATGGTTGCCCACGGTGTAGGCGGGTCTACCTTCTCCGACTGGTGGTCTTTTAAGAAGGAAGCCTTCGATGCTATTCCCTACAACKCCGCTATGATGATGCGTGCGGGTATAGTGACCAGCCTCAACTCTGACTCCGGCGAAGTGATCCGTCACCTGAATTTGGAAGCAGGAAAAACCATGCGCTACGGCGGTCTCACTGCCGAAGAAGCCCTGCGCATGATTACCATCAATCCGGCGATTCAACTGGGCCTGCAAAATCGTATCGGGAGTATTGAAGTGGGCAAGGATGGTGACTTCGCTGTGTTTACCCGGCACCCGCTGGATACCCACTCGCGTAACGTCATGACGGTAATTGAGGGAGAGGTCTTTTTTGCTGCAAATGATTTCGATCTGACCAATCCGGCACCTGGACCCGGTGACTCCTCTATTCCGATTCCACCAAGCGAACTTCTGGACATTCCTGTGAACACTGGATCCCACGTATATGTAATCGAAGGCGCAACGGTACACCCGGTTACCTCTGAACCCATACAAAACGGTACGGTCATCATCGCGGACGGGCGAATCAAAGAGGTAGGCCAGTCCCTCACGCATCCCGAAGGCGCTACCCTTATCGACGGTACAGGACTGCATGTTTATCCGGGACTGATTAACGCGGCTACGCAGATGGGCCTGTCGGAGATCTCCGGCTTGGCACAGACGGTGGATTCCCGCGACCTGGCAACCTTCCAGCCTGAACTTCGTGCTCTTTCGGGGATCAACCCACATAGTGAACATATYCCGGTGGCGTTGTGCGAAGGTATYACCCTATCCCATGTGCTGCCGTTAGGCGGTATCATTTCCGGACGTGGMAGTGCTATCCAAATGACCGGGTGGTCCACGCCGGAACTCCTGCGCAGTGGTGAGACCGGGCTGGTCATCAATCTGCCTGCTCTGCCTATTGAGTTGGATAAGGAAAAGCGGCAGGAGCGCATCGACGAACATCAGAAAAAAATGGAAGAGACCGAAGCCTTCATTCGTCGCGCCCAATTATATGCTAAATCTCRACCCGGCAGAACCGAATCCGGACACAATATACGTCTGGAAGCCATGATTCCTTACGTTACAGGTAAAAGCTCAGTATTTTTCCGGGCGAATACCTATAAGGAAATATTGTCCGCACTTCACTTTGCAGAAGCCTTTAAGTTGAAAGCAGTAATTCTCGGCGGCGCAGATGCGTGGAAGTGCGCGGATACTTTGGCAGAAAATAATATCCCAGTGATTTTAACYCAGGTGTTTCGTATACCCAGAAGCCCTCATGAACGCTATGACGCGTACTATACCAACGCGGCGCGGTTGGAAAAGGCTGGAGTGCTCTTTGCCATCGCMTCCAGCGGCACCCAATTCGCCCGGCAGCTCCCKGTTCATGTTGGTTATGCCGTGGCGTACGGATTATCGCAAGATGCTGCTGTGAAAGCTATCACGATGAACCCAGCGCGCATTCTGGGATTGGATGACAAGATAGGATCCATCGAAGCAGGAAAAATAGCGGACATTATTATCACCAGTGGCGACCCGACCCAGGCATCCACGCGAACGGTGGGTATGTTCATCGGCGGCGCACCCGTGGAGCTGATTAGTTTGCATGAACGGAACTACAAAAAGTTTAACAACCGCCCTGATCCTGGTCTTGCTCCTACAGGAGACCTGAATGGTCCACCTGCAATGCGTATTCAATAAAATGCAGTGATTATGAGGTATAAGGCTTGTTGATAAGGAGGAAGCAGCATGATTTTGGATAAAGATTTGGGACTTTATGCCACGCACGAAGTGGAGAATCAGCCTCCCCCGCTTATTGATTATAATCTGTTTACATCGGATCGCGCTCTGCAGAATGTGGTGCAGAATTACGATGCGGGGTGGGACGAAAAAGATCTAACCGACCTGGGCGCGAAGGTGGGATCTGCCGAAGTAATTGCCAACGGATTTTTGGCGAATAAATTTGTACCTGAATTTAATTCTCACGACAGATTTGGTCATCGCATTGATGAGGTAACGTATCACCCTGCGTATCATGCCATGATGCGGCTTAGTGTGGAAGCGGAAGCCCATGCACTTCCCTGGAATCGGCCGCAACCCGGTGCGCATGTGGCTCGTGCTGCCCGCAAATTCATGATTGATCAGATTGAAGCCGGATGTGGATGTCCGATCACGATGACGTTTGCTGTGGTGCCTGCGCTGCGGGCACAGCCGGAGATAGCAGACTTGTGGATTCCTCGGGCTACGTCTACTTCGTATGATGAGCGATTTCTTCCTGCGGAGGAGAAGTCCGGATGTATTTTGGGCATGGCCATGACGGAGAAACAGGGCGGCTCGGATGTGCGTGCGAATACCACGCGAGCTGTTGCAATTGGGTCAGGCGGGCCGGGGACGGAGTATGAACTTACCGGGCACAAGTGGTTTTGTTCTGCTCCAATGTGTGACGCATTTCTTACTTTAGCGAAAACCGATGCGGGCCTCACATGCTTTCTGGTACCGCGATGGCTGCCAGACGGTACGAAGAATCGTTTTTACATTCAACGCCTCAAAGATAAACTGGGGAATCGGTCCAACGCGTCCAGCGAGATAGAATTCAACGGTACATGGGCGGTGATGGTTGGGGAAGAAGGCCGAGGTGTTCCTACGATAATCGAAATGGTGAACCATACACGACTTGATTGTATTATCGGGTCGGCTGCCCTAATGCGCCAGGCTGTAGCACAGGCCACGCATCATTGCGCTCATCGTGCTGCGTTTGGAAAGGCGTTGAATCAGCAGCCGCTGATGCAGAATGTGCTGGCCGATCTGGCTGTGGAGTCGGAAGCGGCCATGGCGCTTATGGGGCATATAGCTGCTACGTATGACGATACGCAAAACGAAGAGCGTCGACTTTTCAGTCGGCTGGCAACGGCGATCAGCAAATATTGGGTGTGTAAACGCGCACCGAAATTTATCTATGAGGCCATGGAATGTCATGGCGGCGCGGGGTATGTGGAAGAATCGCCTATGCCTCGATTGTATCGCGATGCACCGGTGAATTCTATCTGGGAAGGATCGGGGAATGTGATGTGTCTTGATATTCTTCGGGCCATGCGTCGAGAGCCTGGAACGATTGATGCTTTTATCCATGAAGTGGAGAAAGGGCAGGGGATGGATTCGCGAGTGGATTGTGCTATTGAAGCCATGAAAACGCATCTTACTCAGGATGATGATCTGGAGTTTGGGGCGCGGCGATTAGCGGAGAAAATGATTCTGGTATTGCAGGGCTCTATCCTGGTGCGTCACGGTAATGAAGATATCACAGAGGCGTTTTGTGCATCGCGTTTAACCGGGGACTATGGCGATGAATATGGAACGCTTCCAAAGGGGCTGAAGTTGGATGCGATTATTGAAAGGGCTACGCCAACGATGWRSKCWWRYWTRGTWRWKWWRMKKSRTYKKWGCSYSTWSYGRKTYRRKSGGGTGGCTGGGCCAGAAGCCCCTGCCAAAACGAGGTAGGCGGCCGTACTGTAATAATTTCGGGTCATGGGCGTCTCGCCCATGTACGGACCAAAGGTCTGTCGCCTCCACACCGCAGCCCACGCTATCGCATCAGCGCCCAACGGAGCATGGGCGTCTCGGGGCTGTTGAAAAAGTCTATCGTTGCGCAGATACACTACGGAACCCTCGTAGCGCCTCTGCTTAAAATTCCTTCTCCCAGAACCCCATCGCCGATCAAAGCTCTTATATAGTTAATTTGCTTCATCTTTGCGTGTACTGATTTGATGGGGTGGCTGGCGGAGGTGGTTTATTAGCCCTGAAAGGGCGATGCTATACCAGCTCAGGGCAACGCCCTGGGTTCCCATGCCCAGAAAAATTATCAGCCCTGTAAGGGCGTTCTAAAGCATTTTCACTCTGGGCACGCCTTTCTTCAAATGCCCCAAAATGCCTATGCCCCGAATAGAGGTGGATAGATTTTTATTATGGGAATCGATGGCTTTTATCGTCTGTGATAAAGAGGGTATGATAGAGGTCTTTGGAGGAACACGAACATGGATCAGTTTCACGCGACTACGGTGATTGCGGTACGTAAAGACGGCAAAGTGGCTATTGGGAGCGACGGGCAGGTGACGCTGGGCTCGATAGTGATGAAAAATACGGCGAAAAAGGTACGGACGCTGGCGGATGGCAAGGTGCTGGCAGGGTTTGCCGGGTCAGTATCGGATGCGTTCACGTTGTTTGATCGATTTGAAGCGAAGTTGGCAGAGTATAACGGTAATCTGATGCGAGCGGCGGTRGAGCTGGGCAAGGATTGGCGTACGGATAAATATTTGCGGAATCTGGAGGCGCATTTAGCGGTGTGTGATACGGAGACATCGTTGCTGGTGGCGGGGACAGGAGAAATTATCGAACCGGATGACGGAATTTTGGCCATTGGGTCGGGTGGGGCGTATGCATTGTCTGCGGCTCGGGCGTTGATGATACATTCTGATCTGGATGCGGAGACGATGGTGAGAGAAGCACTGGGTATCGCGGCGGAGATTTGTATTTACACGAATCGGAATATCACAATAGAGACGTTGGCAGAATAGTTTTAAATTTTTTGTCCACAGATGGTTTTTGAGTGGAATGCGGTAGGAGACCCGTTCCGGGTCGGACGGGTGCCTGGGTCATGAGACCCCGCCACAACGGTTGCGGTTGGAGCCGAAAGCATGTGGAGCCCCTTCGGGTCGGGCGAGTGGCTCGGTCGGGAGCCCGACCACAGCGAAGATTGGCACAGATGATTTTGAACATAGGCATTCTGTCTATGATTTATTTYACTCATGGGCGAGACGCCCATGACCCGAAACCTGAGGATGCCCATGACCCGGTTACGGGAGGATAGTTTTCCTGTATATGTGCTGCGTCGTGATAATATCAAGCGGATTTTGACTGGTACGGAATGTAAGCTATAACGAGGAGAAGATTGATATGGTTGCGGATGTGATGGTTTTTGTTGTTGAACATAAGCTGTGGTTTGCCGTGCTGGCACCGATTGTAGTTATTTATGTCGTCATGAAGATGCTTGGCTAAGATGTCTGGCTACTATTTTTGCTCTCCAAACGGTTGACGATGACGGCACCTGCGGCATCTCCGAGGACGTTGGTGGAGGTGCGGAACATATCGAGGAGTCGGTCGACTGCGTAGATGAAGTAGATGTAGTGGAGGGGCAGGCCCACGGCGGCCGCGACGATGGCCATGGTAATGAGTCCGGCGCTGGGAATGGCGGCGGCACCGATGGATGCCAGGACGGCAGTGATGA
>NVWG01000060.1 GCA_002746185.1 Candidatus Hydrogenedentota bacterium | reverse complement strand
TGCAGATTTTCTTTTACCGACGGCGGAGCCACAGCCTCTACTTTTTCCAATACCCGTATAGCCGCCTTCTCCAAATCGGAATCGCCCCACGCCATGACCATACGCGCACCCAGCGCCAGCGCGATAGCCTCTTCGGAAGTAAACATGAGAGGAGGTAGATCGAGTTTATGGCGCAATATATACCCCACACCCGCTTCGCCCTCCACAGGAATCCCGGATAGGGTGAGCGACTGCACGTCCCGGTATATTGTGCGCTCCGAGACCTCCAGCGTATCCGCCAGTTCCCGCGCCGTTGTAACCCTACCCCGGCGTAAAAGGAGGACCAATCGAAATAATCGCTCAGATTTCTGCATAGGTTAATTCCAGAGTTTGGCAAACGGATCGTTGTCTGGATCGTGCTCCCGATTGTATTCCGTATACGCCGCCAGCTTGTTTGCCGTTTCCGCGCCGAATTCCCGTTCAATCACAGCCAGGGCCATGTCGATGCCAGCCGATACACCGGACGACGTAACGCGGTCGCCGTCGTCCACCCAGCGCGCTTCCTTGATCCATTTCGTATTTGGTCCTTGTTCGGTCACCCATTGAAACGATTTCTTATTCGATGTGGCTCGACGGCCTTCCAACAACCCCGCCTTAGCAGCCAGTGCCGTCCCAGTGCATACGGTCATGACGAGATCCGCCTTCTGACCTCGTATGCGTAGCCAGTTCATCAGGGTATCGTCCGCGATGGCTTCCCGAGTGCCCCAGCCTCCCGGTATGAGCAGCCAATCCAGGTGGGGACACGAGTCGATTCCGAACTCCGCCACCACTTCGGTTTTTTGGAACGAGGCTACGGGACCTGCCTTTGCCGCAACGGTATGCATAGAAAGTTGATCGGGCAGGTTGCCGAACATTTCTGCTGGCCCGAATACATCTAATAGTTCGAATCCGGGAAACAAGAGAATACCCAGGGCTTTTTCGGTGTTATCCATAAAACGGTTCCTTACGAAGTCGAGTCAAACCAGGGTGACACGTTGGATCGATTGGACTCGTTAATATGCCATTCAGTTGTAATAATATCAATCATACGATAGAGTACAGGCTTCCCCGCAGTAAAAGGAATATTTCATGACCGATACAAAAAAGAAAAAAATACATTGGGGCCCGGCCTGGGGAGAAGCAAAAGATCTCATCTGGCGGCATCGTAAACGCCTGTCAATAGGGTTGGGCCTTATGCTCATTAGCCGTTCCGCCGGGTTTGTATTGCCCTATTCATCCAAAATTTTCATGGATGAGATTATCCCGAACAAAAATATGGAATTACTTCAACAGCTGGTCATGATTGTGGGAATCACCACTGTGATTCAAGCCATCACCACGTATGCCCTGTCCCAGATCATGAGTGTGGCCGCCCAACGTGCCATTATGGACATGCGCAAAAGCGTACAGCAGCATATTACTCGTCTGCCCACCAGTTTTTTCGACGAGACCAAGTCAGGCGTGCTCATCTCCCGTATCATGACCGACCCTGAAGGTATACGAAATTTGGTGGGTACCGGGCTCACACAAATGATAGGCGGCATCCTTACTGCCAGCGTGGCTTTCGCATATTTGTTGTACCTGAATTGGACAATGACACTGATTATACTCTTTGTCCTGGCGGTCTTCGGCGGCGGGATGGCGTATGCTTTCAATCGTTTACGTCCCATCTTTCGCAAACGGGGCGAGATCAACGCCGACGTAACAGGTCGACTCAACGAATCTCTGGGCGGTGTGCGTGTCGTGAAGGCATACACCGCCGAAAAACGCGAAGACATTTTATTCGCTGAAGGCGTACACAAACTTTTCCGCAACGTCGCCAGCTCCATCACAGGAGTCTCGGCAATTACCGCCTTCTCCACAGTCATCATCGGCGGTATTGGTATCCTGGTAATGACGCTGGGCGGTAATGCTGTCATGCAGGAGCCAGGCACGTCAGGATACATGACGTTGGGTGATTTGATTTCCTATCTGCTGTTTACTGGACTCGTGGTTGCTCCGCTGGTGAATATGGCGAATATCGGCACGCAAATCACCGATGCCTTCGCCGGGCTGGATCGCATTCGCGAAATCAAACAGACTCCCACTGAAGGACAGCAACAGGAAGGGATGGAATCTCTGGGGCAGTTGAATGGTGATATTTCTTTCGAAAATGTCACCTTTGAATATGACGAGGGTGTACCCGTTCTCAAAAACATATCCTTTGAAGCCAAGGCAGGCACTACAACAGCACTGGTGGGGTCCAGCGGTTCAGGGAAGAGTACCCTCATCGGACTCGTCATGGCGTTTCACTATCCCAAGTCAGGTCGTATCCTCATTGACGGGCGAGACCTGACCAATATTCCATTGAAAGATTACCGATCTCACCTCGGCGTAGTCATGCAGGATAACTTTCTGTTCGAGGGTACCATCGCCGATAACATCCGCTATTCCAAACCCCACGCCACCATAGAAGAAATCCGCAGAGTCGGACTCGTGTCCCATGTTGCGGAATTTGTAGATCAATTCGAAGACGGCTATGACACCATCGTCGGCGAACGCGGTGTGAAACTTTCCGGCGGACAACGACAGCGCGTCGCTATCGCCCGAGCTATCCTCGCCAACCCCGATATCCTCATCCTCGACGAAGCCACCGCCAGTCTGGACAGCGAAAGTGAAGCGAAAATTCAAGATGGCCTGGAAACGCTCCGCGAAGGGCGAACCTCGTTTATTATTGCCCACCGACTCTCCACCATCCAAAGCGCCGACCAGATTCTCGTCGTCGAACACGGCGAAATAGTAGAGCGGGGGAGTCACACAGAACTCCTGGAACTGGACGGTCGCTACAAACAACTCTACGACAAACAATATAAATTCGAAATGAACCGCTTCATCAATCCCGGCGAAGAAATCGCCATCCCCGAAGCGTAGCCCCACAGGGGCATTCTAAACATCGCCCCTGCCACAACGGTCGATTCGACCCCTCTGGGGGTCGAAAAATTATGTAGATTCATGTTCCGTGGGTTTCACCCACGGCTATTCATATTGAACCCTTCGGGTTCCAGCACAACAGTATGAGAAGCGAGTTAGCCCCATACACATGTMGAAGGCTCCGCCATTACGGGTCGAACCCATCTGTGTTCATCTGTGGAATCTGTGGACGAAGATGTCATTGCGAACGGAGCGAAGTGAAGTGCGGCAATCTCCTCACCGCGCAGACTCCTATCAAAGGAGAGAATCCATCTGGATCCATCCGTGAAAATCCGTGGCAAAATAAACTGCGGCATCAGCGAAATCTGCGACAGGAAATGGAGGCTTCTATTTCTTCGCGGCGATGGGAGGTCCGGCGAATTCGTAGAGTATGCCGTCCGGGCCGTCCATGAACATGATGGTAGCCAGTTTACCCAGTTGAAACGGTTCTGTGTGGATATTGCCGCCACGTTGGATGAAGAGTTCGCGCACGGCGGGTACGTCGCGGACGATATGCTGTACCAGGTTCAGGCCAAACTCTTCGAATGGCGGCGCGGTGACCGATGTGAGTTCCTTGTCGAAGGAGCGCAATTTCAGRCGCGTGTCCCCGGCCTGAAAACTAATCTCAATCTGGCCATCTTTCAACGTCAACGGTTCATTTTCTTTGTATCCCAGAACGGTACTTATAAATGTCCGCGACTCTTCCAGATCCGATACCGTCAACCCAATTTCGAATTGCTTCTTCAGCGCATCAGAGGGAACGCCTTTGTGAAAGATAATTTCCACATGATTGTCATCTCCATCTCGTGTGGCAATGGCATCGCCTCGCGAATCATTGGACGGCAGAATGGGATACCCGTATTTTTTCAGTTTGGAAACGACGGAATCCTTCTTCTCCGCAGGCATATTGAACGTGACCCAGCGGACACCCAGAGCGGTGTCGATACCGCCGGGATGGGATGGCAGATCCTCACCCGTCACAATGAGTTTAACCTCCGTCGTGCCGCCCATATAACGAATCATGTAGGTCTTACCGGGAAAATTAAGATCGCGGATACGTGCCAACCCCAAAAGATCACCGTAAAACTCATTCGCCTTGTCGGCATCGGAAACGGAGTACACCATATTCAGGTGCTGATATACCATGGGCAGCGGAATGTCGTTTTCCCCGGCACGAGCGAGCGTCGATGTCGCGAATACGACGGCACCGATCAGAATCATCATGGCAGTACGTAAATGTTTCATGGAATTCTCCTTGTGGATCAGATATGGTTTTCTCACTCGCCCTGTGGCGCTAGATTCTGCATGATTTCCGCCATGGACTCTTGGCTATTGGCAGGATACGTGGGGTGATCGAAATCGGTTATGTCGTCCCATCCATTGGATACATCTTCAATGGTAGGTCCATCACCTTTAATGGGAGCAACTGTTCCTTTGGCTCGCTGCCAGCGAAGTTTTCCGTACCATCCCGCGCCCACTTCGAACAGTCCCCCCGTTTCTTTACAGTCCTCATGGCACAGCCAGGCGACCAGCGGACTCACATACGCAGGATTCAGCTTGGCGACCAATTCTTCCGGCATCACTGTTTCGGTCATGCGCGATCCGGCTACTGGCGCGATGGYGTTGGAGTGAATATTTTTACTGTGACCTTCGTGGGCCAAAGTATATGCAAATCCCACCRGACCGAGCTTGGCCATGGCATAATTGGCTTGACCGAAGTTGCCGTAGATGCCGGAGGACGATGCCGTCATGATGATACGTCCATATTCCTGCTCGCGCATGTGAGGCCAAGCTGCCTTGCTAACTTTATAGGAGCCCAGCACATGTACGCGGTATACCAGGTCCCAATCTTCGTCGGACATTTTCGCAAAACTTTTATCACGCAAGATACCGGCATTATTAATTACGATGTCTATCTTCTTATAAGTATCCAGAGCGGTCTGAACGATGGCCTCCCCATCTTCCACGGAATTAAAATTMGCCACSGCCTCACCGCCTGCCGCCTTGATTTCGTCCACTACATCCTGCGCCGGACCCTGGCTCGCGCCCTCACCTGCCACGCCGCCGCCCAGATCGTTTACTACTACCGCTGCGCCCCGGCTTGCCAGAAGCAGCGCGTGTGCCCTGCCCAATCCGCCGCCTGCCCCGGTCACAATGGCCACCCGGCCGTCGAATCGAATGTTATCTGCCATGATAGGATACTCCTTTTARATATGGTGATAATCAAGCCACTATATCAGGATCGYGTGKSGWAAAAAAAAGAGCGGACATAAGCCCGCTCKMTATAACAGGGRTATTKCGGGTAYCGTYTAAAAGCCCATAGAGCGGCCKATGATTTCCTTCATTACTTCCGTGGTGCCGCCGAAAATGGTGCTGATACGGCCATCGCAGAACATTTTGGCTACTGGGTATTCCATCATATAACCATAGCCGCCGTGGAGCTGAACTGCCTGGTCCACGATTTTTTTCTGCAACTCCGTGCTCCACCACTTTGCCATGGCAGCCTTCTCTACGGTAAGTTTTCCTTCATTGTGCAGCGCGATACAGTGGTCCACRAAGACACGGCATATTTCCGTYTCYGTTTTCATTTYCGCCAGCTTGAAACGGTTATGTTGGAATTYGCCAATTTCTTTACCAAAGGCTTGACGTTCCTTGCAATACTTTATAGATTCCGCCAGCGCCGCTTCGCACGTTGYCGCTGCCGCCACAGCGATGCTGAGACGTTCTTCCGGGAGCTGCTGCATCAGGTGGATAAAACCCATGCCTTCCGCGCCGCCCAGCAGATACTCTTTGGGCACTTTTACATTCTCGAAAAACATCTCCGCTGTGTCTTGACCGTGCATGCCAATTTTGCGTAGCTTACTTCCCTCTACGAAACCATCCCATGCCCGTTCCACCAGAAGCAGGCTCATGGATTTATGTCCTTTTTCCTTGCTGGTACGCGCCACNACAATGATCATGTCACTTAAAATTCCGTTAGTGATGAATGTCTTCTGCCCGTTCAGCACATAATGATCGCCCTTATCTTCTGCATACGATTTGATGCCCTGCAAGTCACTCCCGGCGCTGGGTTCGGTCATAGCAATGGCGGAAATAATTTCGCCGGAAATCATGCCGGGCAGATATCTCTTCTTCTGTTCCTCGGTACCGTAGTTGAGGATATAGCCGATGGTGATGTCATTCTGCAGCGTGAAGCCTGGGGAGGAGGCCCCCACATAAGCCAGCTCCTCGCCCAAGATAGCGTTATAACGAAAATCTTTTAGCCCTAGTCCGCCATATTCTTCCGGCACACTCATACCCAAAAAGCCGTTTTCTCCCGCCTTTTTCCAGACCTCACGAGAAACCATGCCAGCCTCGTCCCATGCTTCCAGGTTGGGGGTAATATCCTGTTCACAAAATTTTCGGACCGAATCGCGGAACATATTATGTTCTTCTTCAAAAATGGTGCGTTCACTGGTGTTCATGGCTAAGTCGCTCCTTGAGATAGGTTTACACGGCCCGGACATGAAAAGAGGTTGCAAACCGGGACGCACTTAATTAAAATGGGAATTATAAAATTATTATAACGATTATAAAATTGTAAATTCAATTATAAAAGTTCCTCTATTGTCCGCAAACATACAGTAGTGAACCGGAGGTGCCGTGGCGGTAAAGCCCAAAAAACCTACCCTGATTGAGGAAGTGCGGCGGAAACAGGTCATTGAGACGGCTATCCAGGCCATTGCTTCTCGGGGTTTTGCCCATACTACTTTGGCGGATATCGCGAAAATGGCCGGGGTCAGTACAGGGGTCATAACGTATCACTTCAAGAATAAAGACGATTTGCTGGAGCAGTGTATTCGTACCTTGTTCGAGGCACCCAATAATTTTGTGACCGAGCGAGTGGATATGCAGCGTACCTATGTTGAGAAGCTTAGGGTGTATATCGAATCCAACGTGGAATTCATGTTGAAAAATCGGAACCATTCCATTGCCATGGTCCAATCCTTCGGGTTCCTTAACGCGGAAGAAGAAAAATTCCGTATCACCTCACGGCAGCACACAAAAATCCGAAATTACCTCATTCGGATAGTGGACGGAGGTAAGAAACACAAAGAATTTCGAGACGTGCCCAGCACCACTATCGCCCAGCTTATTCTTGCCTCCCTGGAAGGCATTATGATTCAGTGGGCGCTGAGCGAAAAGGATGTAGACCTGCCTCTCTACGCTGAGCAGCTGGTGGATATGATAACTCGACAGGTTCGTATAGCCAGTTGAGCCGTCGTATCAGCCTTGCAACGATCCGCTGAAATTCGCTATCCTATGCGTCGCCAATCCTTATGCTGCCGGCTGGCCAAATTGGTAAGGCATCTGATTCTGATTCAGGGGACTCCAGGTTCGAATCCTGGGCCGGCAGCCATTTTATACGTTATTCTGAATCCGCTATATAGAGTTTCTCGCCAAGCAAGAAACAGATAATCTCATTTGGGAATCAGGTTCATGGTAGAGACACCTGTTGCTTATTCGAGCAAATCGAAGGCTAAACTAAATAACTTTTCATAAATCTGAGACAGAAAGAACAGTCTTCGGTGTGAGGAGATTGCCGCACTTCGCGTTGCTTCGTTCGCAATGACATTGTTATTGTGTCTTTGCAAGAACGGCGAAGCCGGACGCGGCAATCTAGTCACCCTCACGATCACGAATCAAGGGGCGCGACATCTCCCGTCGATGAAACTCTATGTGTGCAATCCTTTAGAATTGTAGACATTCCTTGCTAAATGGTTACGCTGTGACATTCGCATATCCATCCAGAACCTTCTGTAGGATTTCCGGCGGGGCTTCGCTCGGGGTTCCAGACTTGAATGGCGGTTGCGGTGAGTATTCCATCGCTAGTTGAATCATCTGTGCAGTTTCTTTCCCAGCAATTTCAGCAACCATGGCCAGACCAAAATCTATGCCAGCAGTCACACCGCCTCCCGTCGCACGGTTCCTATCGATGACATAACGGCCTTCCGTAGGAATGGCTCCAAAACCTTCAAGGAACGGAATCGCGGCCCAATGCGTCGTTGCTTTGTAGCCGTCCAGCAGCCCGGCAGCACCCAATAATAACGCGCCTGTGCAAACGCTTGTTACCCATTTTGCGTTTTCACCTCGGGATTTCAAGAATGCCATGGTATCGGCATCTTGCGTTAAGTCAATCGTAGGCTTCCTTCCGCCGGGGGCAAAAATAATATCCGGATTTTCGAACGCATCTGCAAAAGAGTGGGTTGGCACTACATCCATTCCAGCATCGGTCATGACCGGATCGGTATTCTTCCAGACGATTTGGATTTCGGTATCGGGCATCTGCGACCACGTCTGCAGCGGTCCCAGTAAATCCAAGGGGGTCATTCCGGGATAGACGAGCATGGCGATTTTCATAATTTCCTCCTGTAGTTGGTGGTGACGAAATAATACTAGCATTTTAACCGATTGGCTGATATGATAACTTAATGTCTCAAACTGCCAAGCCTAAAAAGATTTATTTCGCCCTTTACGATGGTGTGGAAATACTYGACGTTGCTGGTCCAGCCGAAGTGTTTACTCAAGCCAATTCAGTATCGGGTCGTACGKAATACGAGATACATTATGTCAGTCATGCGGAAAATAGAATCACTGAATCCAGCTCGGGATTGGGGCTGGCAACGAAACCGTTGCCCAAAAGGCTGGCGAAATTTCATTCGCTAGTAGTTCCTGGAGCGGATGCGCTTTCTCTTGAGAAAGCGTTGAATGACGAGTTGTTTATGAGATGGCTGTCAGGTGCTGCGAACAAGGCTGAGCGTATTGCCTCAATCTGCAGCGGAGCCGTTTTGTTGGGAAGGCTTGGCCTGCTGGACGGGTGCCGTGTTACCACTCATTGGAAGGCGCTGGAGCGTTTGCAGGAAGACAATCCGAAAGCAGCGGTAGAGCGAGATACGTTGTACATTCAAGACGGCGACTTGTGGACTTCGGCAGGTGTGCTCTCTGGTGTTGATATGGCGTTGGCAATCGTGGCGCAAGATGTGAGTGTTACGGCGGCTCTGAAAATCGCGCGCAACCTGGTGATCTATCTTGTTCGTGATGGAGGTCAATCGCAATATTCAGCGCCCATAGATTTACAATCGAAGGCGAGCCGCAGTGAGCTGCCTCGATTAATTTCGTGGCTGGATGAGCACTTGAAGCAGCCGAAGACGGTAGAACAGATGGCCGACTATATGGCTATGTCGGTTCGAACATTACACCGACATTGTCAGAACACTCTAAAACTTACCCCTGCACAAATTTTAAGTGAACTGCGATTGGAGCGATCTCGAACCCTTCTACATGAACCAGCGTTGGCCGTGAAAACGGTGGCACACGAATGCGGATTCAGTAACGCGTCCTCCTTCTCCAAAGCTTTTTCGCGCCGATTCGGAGTCAGCCCCCTTCGGTATAGAGAAAGATTTCAACGCGCTGCTTAATCTTCTCTGAACAGTRATGCATTCTTGGAAGGCACTAGATACTGTGTGTTCGGTGTATTGTATACGGGTTGTAATTTTAATAAAAAAGCGAGAGGGAATCACTCCCTCTCGCTTTAAATATTGAGATCGTACTTAAATTAGGTTAGCTCGTTTTGCGAAATCTCCCGCCAGCAACCAGTACAACAGCAGCAGCTATCGTCAGCAATACGATTAGCAGTCCGTTATTTTTGGGACTGGCTACCGACATGCCCATGCCGTTTGCTTCGCTGAAGTTGAACGTGCCGTCTTCGTCCCGATCCACACCCATG
Organism: Candidatus Hydrogenedentota bacterium; assembly: GCA_002746185.1. Taxonomy (GTDB): domain Bacteria; phylum Hydrogenedentota; class Hydrogenedentia; order Hydrogenedentales. The sequence goes on along the minus strand of NVWG01000060.1, from coordinate 14,339 downwards.
CGCAGTCCTGAGCCTTCAGGGACGGCCATGAAGGTTACCGGAGTGGAAACACTCGCGAGAGCAAGAATTTCTGCCAGCGTAGCCTGTTCAGGGTTATTGTCGGATTGGAAGGTGTTGTCACTGGATCTACCGCCACCGCTGGGGATCAGGTACCAGTTACGATTGACCCCATCTTTTACAGCACTGACGATAAGATCAATCTTACTGTCTTCTGCCAGTGCGATAGCGGCGGTGATCAAGGGTGTTGCCGTAGAAGTGGTAATGGTAGATTGTTTTCCTACACCGGCATGAGCAGATTGCGACGTGCCGCCGTCCGGTCCTAATTGCGTTACCCCTTGGCCAATGGGCAGGCCAGATGGGGAGGAAAAGGTCGGTGCGCCAGTTAGCGTTATTAAATCGGAGTATCCCCCTCCACTTACCGAAAGGGTAAATGCCATGATGTCCGATAAGTCCTGATCATCATCTAAATCAAACACCAATGAACTGAGGAAAGAATCAATATTATCCAGGGCACCGTCATGAAGTATTCCGAATCCAGCTGTACTGACATGGGGATTACCCCCATCAAGTGGATTAGGCTTCATATTGTAACCTTGCTTATCCAATTGATTCCGAAGTTGTGCGGTCTTCATTACTGCTTCACCCGTGCCGTCTACTGACACGAGAGCCATGTGAGCTTCGCCCATGGGACCAGGGGGAATATCCACAAAATCGAATTCTGTATTAGGACCATCAAATAGCGCAAAGTCAATTGATCCAGCACCTGTAGGCAAGGTATGGCAGGTCACACATTGAAAGATAGAATCCAATGGCGGAGCYSCRTGMRSYGGATTCCCTTGAACATAYAACTGAAATCCRCGCCAKGCATTACCGTCCGGGAGCGTTGTTCCACGCGGCGAGAATCGACCATTAGAATGAAACCCTGTCATGGGCAGCAGTGGATTCGTGCCGCTGAAATAGTTGGGTCCACCTGCCAGAGAATTGTCCAAAGCCCGGAAGGGATTGGGCATGAAGTGCAAGCTGCTCAGGAAATTTTCAAATTCCTGCATAAGCGGCGGTTCCAAGTCGAAATCTCGGCCTTGCAATCCGGAAAACGCGCCTGCGAATCCCTCTATGCCATCCTGATCACCTCGCCAGTGCAGCGGCTCTTTGCCGATGATATCGATAAGGGTCTGTGTAGTCATGGGGCCTTTCATGGGATGGAAATTGGCGAAGGCAGTAGTGAAACCATTGAGAAACATATTGTGCTGGCCAGGTCCCGGCATAGCGATRTTTACTGGATTGGTAYTTTTTACTGCGCCGTCAGGATTACCTAAATCCCACGCGAGTTGATCCGTTTGACCGTCAATGTGGCATGAAGCGCAGGAAATTTGACCCAGACCGGAAGTGCGGTGCGTATCATAAAACTGAACGCGCCCGTCCTGGATAAATTGAGGAGTCGGATCGAAAAATGCTTCGGTTTGAACATTTGTTTCGCTACCCAGCGTGGAGGTATCGATGACCATCACTGAAGAGGAGAAGCGATTGACTACGTACAGGAGATTGAGGGAGCCGTGATGCACTGCACCGCTGGGGCCCGTGGTGGGCGACGATAAATTCGCACCCAGATCGATGGTGTGGCTGATTCCGCCTAGACGTAACCCTGTTGCGGGATCGAGTACCACAATGTTGCCGGAGCCTTTACCGGTTACATACGCCCGGGTACCAGTTGGATTGAATGCAACTGACCGGGGGTTACCGATAGATAAGTTTCTGTCGGCTTGAGGTACATGACCATCCTGATAGGCTAGTCCCACACCGCCTTGAGCCGCATCCAGATGCGCTTCGTTAATATCTACAAACGCCGTTTCGATACCAGTCGAAGAAGCAACCCCTGCCATCACGCGGGTAAAGGTACCTTCCAGATTGGGCTCGAAACGGATTTCATTGGTGGCGTCTGTGCCCACCATCATCAAACTGTTGTTGGCGGGATTTATTCCCATTGCCATGGCAATGTTAATGCGTCGACCGTCGGCGTTGATGGTTGTTCCGAAACCAACATACCCGTTCGTTCCGAATCCTGCATTAGCAGAGGAGGTGCCATTCGTTGTGGAAAAACTGAAGATGTCATGATCCAGTAGATCCCAGCCCGTCACGCGGGTTGTTGTAGTGGCGTTGGCACCGGTTATAAAGTCTGTCCAGTCTGCTCCATTATCATCTTTCCATCTATTACTGTCGCTGAAATCTTTGCGTACAATGAGTGAAACAGGAGGAGGCGTAGGAACACCATCAGTGGCCAGATCGGCGGGTGTGCGCAGACCCGATGGGGTCATCCAACCTGTGCCCGGAATACCGTTATTGAAAAACTGCCCATTGGATGCTGTTCCGCCATAAGGATTCCCCCCATTGGTTAAGGCGGTGAATCCAGTAACAAACGCGCTCCCGATAATCGTTGTCCCATTCCCGCTTTTGAATATAGCTGCGTATACATTGGTACCGTCCGTGACCAGCGAGCGTGGGTCTTGTCCCAATACTTCAATTTGATCGACAAAGGCAAGAGTATCAGCGTTGTATACTTGTATAAGATCCGGGCGGGAACATGAAACCGCCGCAAGGTTGGCACTGTTGCCAGCGTCCGTATAAAACACTACATCGGCAGGCTCATCTTCGGTATTTATCGTTCCGATGATCTGCTCGGTGGTCAGGTCTACAACGTTGATTGAGTCGGATACGTGATTGACTACCCAGACTTCCGTGTTAGAGCGAAATCGAACAGAGACCGGATCATATCCTACGAGAATGGAAACGGTATGAGTGAGTACACCCGCTCCATCTACCGCATACACTTCCAGATGAGAATCCGGAGTGTTGCATACGACCAGTGTTGAACCGTCGGGGCTCAACGCGATTGGATTCACATGAGCGGTTTCAAAATTTACAAAGCTCCCTTGATCCGGCATAGCCGGAGGAGGCATTCGAGTTCCGTCTCGAAGCAGCCCATAATCCGGCGAACTACTATTGCCATGTCCAAAAGCAGATGGGACAATCAAGGCTCCCATCAACATTGTAAGGAACACTCCCTTGCATAATGCTTGCACTGCAGCCATCGTAACACCCTTCCCGCTGAACCAGCGTCTGTTCAAATATAGAACGTATTTTTTGCAACCCGTATGATCCTGAATAAAAGACCTGTACACCAAGACCGAAGAAGTCATTGTAACGGCGCAAAGCGAGTCTGTCAATACCTTAATAATTTTATTTACGTAAATATGTGTCTTAGCTGGTGTTGATCCAGCCAGTATACTGGTGTTGATCCAGCCAGTATACAAGAGGGATTATATTTGAATTGTTGGACAATTATATYATTTACATTGCAAATCCAATCAGTCCAGTTCTACAACCCATATATTACGGTATTTTACAGGATCACCGTGATCTTGAAGCCGCATACGTGCTCTGTCTACGACCTTATCGTTTACGGCACCGCCCGTTACAACCTTGAACTCGTGATTCTCTTGAATCACTACGCCATTGAGTTCCACCGTCACCTGCGGGTATGTCTTAATTTTTCCGCTTCGATCAAACTCAGCAGCACGAAATGTAATGTCATAGGTCTGCCACTGGCCGGGAGGGTAGCACGCGTTTATTCGGGGTGCGGATTGCTCGTAGATTCCACCGCAATCCCCCGACCCGGGAATAATTCCAAACGAATCCAGAATCTGAACCTCATACCGATCTTGAAAATAGATTCCGCTGTTGGATCGGCCCTGGCCGTTTTCTTCGGGCATGTGCGCCAGATTGAATTCCAGGTGGAGCCGGATACTGCCAAACGATTCCTTCGTACGGTTGTCGCCGGTACCTCCCTTTACGCGCATGGTGCCGTCGTGCGAAAGTTCCCATTTGCTGTTGGTCCAGCTATCGAGATTCGTTTCCTGACCTGGCTCGAACGGAAGAAGCACCGTTGCATTACGAGGCGGCTTCATTCCTTCGGTGGGGGACAAGTGGATAACTTTGTGAAGTGCAAAACGACCGCCATAATGCGGATCGGATCTGCCCAGTGTGAGTACGCCATTTTCCACGGTACCGTTCCACGAAATATTATTTGCGTATCCGGATACCGTCAATCGTGGGCCTTGAGCTACACCGTGCAGTTCCACTTGACCAAACTCAGCCAGGGACGCGCCAGTCTGGTATCGTACCGCCAGTCGATAGACTCCGCGTCCTTGAGAAACCAACGAGGCGCTGGCAGGGTAGGCGGGTCGTCCCGTCGCATGATAAGCCCCCTCATACATTCCGATAAACGGGTCTCCACTGGGGGATGGGTTGGTTTGGGCTACGGTGGAAGGGGTGATGAACAGAAGTATGCCAGCCATCATCAGGCAGGATTTTAGGATGGTGCTTTTCATTCAAAATCTCCAAAATTAAGTAAGGTTAAATTAAATATGGAGATTTTCTGATGTAAAGTCAAAAAAAGAGCCCTGCCGTATTTGGCAGGGCTCGAATTTTGTAATACACGGAAGACCTAATTATCGTAGGTCTGTTCCCCTTTAAGAATGTCTTGCCGGATCCGTACGTTTTCTATTCTAAAGTCTCTATATTTCTCCGGGTCTACTTCTGTTAAGGTGCGAAGAAAAGCAGCCAGCTGTGGCACATCCGTTTCTGACAGATTCATGGTCAGGTATTCTGGCGGAGCGTTACGCAATTTCCCGGCTTTGGCCAATTCGCTGATTCGGATCTTGTGACGGATAACATCTTCCAACGTATCGTAAGCCCCGTTGTGCATGTACGGCCCGGTCTTTTCGATATTGCGCAGCATGGGTGTTTTGAACGCGCCCAGATTTTTCTCGGCAGCCACTACATTCCAACGACCCAGATCAACMGCACCCGGATTAGCCATATCGRTCTTCGCCCGTGTGTCGTCCGAMGGTTTTCCKGGATTCAATGCGGCAAAACTTCCCTCACCGTGGACACCRTCGTATTCTTCYTGTGCTACGCCCGTGTTRTAAAATTTMAGATCSGAAAACTTGGGCGGTACGTGGCATGCRATGCAGTTGCCGATATTRATTTCATCTCCCARYACAGAACTGTTCCACGTCGGYTCTATYCGCATGAAYGTCTTGAAACCCTGATACGCTTCTTCRTTGTATACATTGGGGAAGCGGATRAGGACTCGGCCTTCCTGATTGGCGATGCGTCCGAAAATTCGACCCGATAGCGCTTGCGGTGTATCGTCTGGCCCGGCCAGGCCGTCATTAAACCGATTCAGAAAGTCGAAGGCATCCCATGCGGCAGTATTTTTCGTGGTCAGGGTAGCCAAATAATCCGTTAGCGATTCCACTACCAGCTTCATAGCAATGGCCTGGTCAATGGTTTCCAAATCCACGCCCTTCACGGCTTTGAACTGCTCGATATACGACCCCTCAGAAAGGAGATCCTCCCCCTGGTCATTTAGCAGGAGCGCGAAGAGTTCGCTCATGGCCTGGGCAGTCTGATCCGTGGCCCATCCCATGTGCGGTGAAGCCAGTTTATGCGTTAAATAGGTGTCCAGCGAATCAAATGCCCCGTCCGCGTTATAAGACTCCTGCAGCGTCGCATCCATGAGCGTGGGTGTATTTCGTTTGGTAACCACTTTCCCGCCCGAAGCGTTTGCCGGCATGATACTGAAATTACGTGAATCGGAAAACAGGTGTGTGCCGTTGGATACTTCCGGCGATATATGACAGGATCGGCAACTGGTGGCCAGGTTGGCTCCCGGATTGCTTAGGCGGTTTTCATAAAATAACCGGGCACCCAAGCGCGCTTCTGGAGATAAATCGGATAGGGCTTCTTTGACTATAGATTGCTCTTTGGGGGCATTGTCTTGAACCGCCTCTTGGGAAGCCGCCGCGTTGGATACCTCGCCGGATACCGTTTCGCTCTGTGTTTCACTCTGCACAGTAGTTGCAATTTCCTCATCGGGTGAGGAGCATGCCGTAAGCAGCAGTGTAAAAGCCATGGCCCATGTAGCCAGCGACCCCAATTGAATGATCCGATTCATAATCGATGCTCCTTATAGCTAAACCCAATATAGACTGACTTACTCGCTGAAGCTGAAATTGATTTCGCCTGCACCGTCATCGCCTACAGTCAAGGAGCCGGTCTGTTCTCCTAAACTTTCATGCCAGGCTTTGATGGAGTAATCCCCAGCAGGAAGTCCGGCGATAGTAAATGCGCCGGATTCATCCGACACGGCGAAGAAAGGATGTTCCACCGAAAAGACATACGCGGTCATCCATCTGTGGATGTCGCATTTCAACCGAATGCCGTCTTCCGCATTCTTAAATGATTTCTCACGGGGCTTGGAGCCGGCAGGCTGTCCTAAATTGAACGGCTTGTTTTTTCGGGCTACCGCACGTACGTTATGGGTTGTATCGTCGCTGTTGTGAATCTCCAATGTCTGCCCAACCTGGATTCCCAACACATGAGGGGTGTATACGCATCCAATTTGGTCCAACTTGACAGATGATTCCGGTACGGGGTAATCGCCTTCCGGTGGTGTTTCCACAATCAGAAATACATTGGCCAACCCGCCGTTATCATCAACGAGGACTTTATCAGACAAGAGAGGAGAGTCCTTGTGCATGATGGCACATTTAGGATCGCCTTCCGCTTCGATAACCGTGCGCTCCGGCGGAGTTCCTTCAAATGAAATCTTACCGGAAACCCCGGAGGCCCCGGATGCCGCCGCCGCTATATTCGATGCCGTAGTTTCTGGTGCAGATTCCGATGATGATTCATCACTTTCTTCATCACCCCCGCCCGAACAACCTGTCAGGGCTATGGATACGGTAAGTGCTGCCATCATGGTGTGTTTCATAATTTGAGATGTCATTAAATGCTCCTTCTGTATACACGCTGAATGTGCAATACGTTGTATTTAATATCTGGATTAGGTAATAAAAATTGGCTTCCTATAAAGAAAGCCAGTACGTTTCGGGTTATTGCTTGATAAACGAGAACTTTCCTGCATTTATCACAATCTCATGGGGTTAAAACGAAATCCAATGCAAGGCAGGCAGGAGAGCTGCTTATGCCTTCGCAGATTACCCGTAATCACACCCAAGTTTTACACAATTTGGGTGTGTGGAATCAAATTTATCTGGATGATTTTCTACGAATAGACTGAAAAAATTCAAGATTCGTGGGAAGAATTAGGATATATGGGAGACATATCAGGAGCTTCTCCTTCTGGCTCTATATAATGAAGGTTCATTGCCATGAGCAAAGCGGTTAAAGCTCGGGCAAACTCGATTTCTTCCCGTATTGAATCGGGTATGTAGGTTTGGGGATTCATACGCATTCCTCCACGACCCCAATAATAAACGAAGAGACAGGGCTTGTCAATAGTTTACTGGGAGGGACATGGTCAAAAATGCAGCTCGTTTTTTAACCCTGCCTTTCTTTTCCTCTACGTCTCTTGTTGAAAAGGGTTTCATCGGTGCGAGATGTGGTTCCCCTTGATTCGTGGTCGTGGGGGTGACCAGATTGCCGCGTCGGCCTCCGGCCTTCTCGCAATGACACGAAAAAGGATGTCATTGCGAACGTAGCGCAGCGAAGTGCGGCAATCTCCTCACCCCGAAGACTGTTCTTTCTGCCTCAGGTTCATGAATAACTATTTAGCGGATACAACATGGAAGTCAATAAACCACAGATCCATAAGTAAATCGAAAGTTTGTAAAATCCGATAAATGAGTCCCCGGATACTCGGTCCTTTATTCGTTGCTTTGTTGTGTGTCTGGAAGGTATTATCGTGACTGTTTATATATAGACTAACTGGTTGGGTACCCTATTAGCGTTGATCGGGCATATCCTTCGATAGTTAAAAATCAATTCTCAATCAAGGCATATCCAGCTTTCCTAATTTGTCGATTGAGTTTCCTGTTTCAGGAGTGGAGGAGTACATTATGCGAAATATTTCTCGGGTAGCCGTGTTGGGAAGCGGAGTAATGGGTGGAGCCATTGCGGCACATCTGGCCAACTGCGGCATTCCCAGCATCATGCTGGACATTGTGCCTTTCGACTTGTCGGATGAAGACAAGAAAAATATAAAGAAGCGAAACAGCATCGCGGCGGCCAGTAAGGCGGCGTTATTCAAAACGAAGCCGTCGCCGTTGTATAAAAAATCCAATGCGGATCTTATTGAGATCGGAAACTTCGACGACGACATTGAAAAGATCGGCGAATGCGACTGGATAGTGGAGGTTGTTACAGAGCGGCTGGATATTAAGCTCATCGTGTTGGAGAACGTGAAGAAACATCGTAAGCCGGGCTCCATACTGTCGTCTAACACCAGCGGTATTCCTATTCACTCCATGGTGGAGGGAATGGACGATGACATGAAGAAAAATTTCCTGGGAACGCACTTCTTCAATCCTCCCCGCTACATGAAGCTGCTGGAAATTATCCCTGCGCCGGAAACCGATCCGGAAGTCATTGAATTTGTAGCAGGGTTTATGGAGGATGTGCTGGGCAAGGGCGTGGTGTATGCAAAAGACACACCCAACTTTATCGCCAACCGTATCCTCACTTTCGGATCGCWGTACATYAGTTATGAAATGATGAAGGACGGTCTGTCGGTAGAAGAAGTAGATGCCCTTACCGGACCCATCGTGGGTCWTGCGTCGTCTGCTACGTTCCGCACCGCCGACTTGGTGGGACTGGATACGCTTATCAATGTGGTGGGTAACGTGGCAAATAACTGTCCTGACGATGAATGCATTGACATGATGCAGCTCCCTGATTTCCTCACCAATATGGTGGAAAAAGGGTATATGGGCAATAAAACCGGGTCAGGATTCTTCAAAGCCACCAAGGAACGGGACGAAAAAGGCAAGCGTATTATTCTGGGACTGGATCTGGAGACGCTGGAATATCGCGCCCCCATCAAGGCCAAGTTTGATTGTATCGGTGCGGCACGTAAAGCCGAAACCGTGGAAGAGAAAATCAAAATTATGCATACGGGTGAGGACAAGGGATCTGTATTTGCCTGGAAGGTATTTGCCAACACGGCCATCTACGCTTCGAATCGTATCCCTGAAATCGCCGACGATATCGTGAACATTGATAATGCATGCCGATGGGGTTTCGCGTGGGAAGTAGGTATTTTCGAGACGTGGGATGTGCTGGGCTTCGACTATGTATGCGACCGTATGGAGAAAGACGGACTGACGCTGCCGCCCATCGCCGTGGCCATGAAAAAAGCAAATGTGGATGCGTTCTATCGTTTCCATGACGGGCGGGATGAGTATTTCGATGTGGCAGCCAAGTCCTATCAATCTGTGCCACTAAACGCGAACAATATTAACCTGCCGACGTTGAAAAAAATCGACAAGGTGGTGAAAGAAAATGAAAGTTGCACGCTCATTGATCTGGGCGACGGTATTCTCTGCGCTGAATTTCATACCAAGATGAACAGTATCGATGCAGGTATTGGCGAAATGCTGAATGAGGCCGCCAACCTGTTGGATGCGGATAAATTCGATGGGCTGGTCATTGGTAATCAGGGTCCCCATTTCTGTGCCGGAGCCAACGTGTTTGTTATTCTCGGCGAAGCATTGCAGGAAAACTGGGCTGGCATCGAAACGGCTGTTGACGAATTGCAGCAGGTACTCATGCGAATTCGATTTAACGGAAAACCCGTGGTCTCCGCACCGCATCACTTTACGCTGGGCGGCGGATGCGAAATCTCTCAATGTGCGGATCGAGCCGTAATCGCTGGGGAAACCTACGGCGGCCTGGTAGAAGTAGGCGTAGGGTTAATCCCTGCTGGCGGTGGTTGTAAAGAGCTTCTTCGCCGCGCTCAGGAGTTTGTACCAGCCAATGTACCCGAAGCGGATTTGTTTCCCTTTGTCCAACGTGCCTTCGAAAATATATCCACAGCGAAGACCAGCACCAGCGGCGCTGAATTCGTAGAGCTGGGATACCTGAGCGAAAACGATATCATCACCGCGAGCCTGGATCAGCAGATTAAGCGGGCCAAAGATGTRTGCCTKGGSATGATTCARGCCGGRTATACWCCGCCGCTRCCTGCCACCATGACGGCGTTGGGYGARCCRGCRCGMGCCGCNTTTCSKNGTTGCGTTGTACGGTTTTGTGCAGGGCGGGTTTGCGTCGGAACATGACGCGCTCATCGCGGAAAAAGTGGCGCATATCCTCACGGGCGGAGATCGTCTTGCAGGAAGCAAAGTTACGGAGCAAGATATTTTGGATCTGGAACGGGAAGCCTTCGTGAGTCTCATAGCGATGGAGAAAACACAGGCGCGTATTCAGCAAATGCTCATGACAGGAAAACCCCTACGAAACTAACTTACTTTCTTTTTGGAAAAAAAGAAAGTAAGCAAAGAAAAATCGGCGGATGCGTTGCATCCTAAAGAATATTTTAAAATTGAAATTTGATTGATTATGAGTTTGCCATTTAGTACAACTCGGCAAAAATAGGAGCGAAACAATGGCGTTGGATAATGTATATGTAGCTGCGGCAACGCGGACGGCGGTGGGTAAAGCAAAACGCGGTACGTTAGCAACGTATCGGCCGGATGACATGGCGGCGGTGGTGTTGACGGCGGTGTGCGATCGTGCGGGTATTGAGCCGGGACAGGTGGCGGACGTAACGCTGGGCTGTGCGATTCCGGAGCAGGCTCAGGGCATGAATATTGCCCGGGTAGCCGCTATTGCTGCAGGTATGCCGGATACGGTGAGCGCCATGACGGTGAATCGATTCTGTTCCTCGGGTTTGGAAGCCATGGCGATTGTTGCCGCTAAAATCGATTCAGGTATGTTCGATATTGGCATCGGCGGCGGCACAGAATCCATGAGCATGGTCTCCATGCCCGGTGCAAAAGTATCCCCAAATCCCACATTAAGCAAAGAACGTCCCGATGTATATATCGGCATGGGCAGTGCTGGTGATAATGTAGCGAGAGATTTCAATATATCCCGGCAGGAGCTGGATGAATTTGCATTAGCCAGCAACCAAAAAGCAGCAGCAGCCATCGCGGCTGGTAAATTCAAAGATGAAATTACGMCTCTCGATCTCCCTCAAGGTGGCCAGTTTGATACCGATGAAGGTCCACGCGCTGATGCTACGTTGGAAGGGTTAAATGCGTTGCGCCCCGCTTTTGCCGCCAGCCCAAAACTGGGATTCCATACCGCAGGTACCAGTTCGCAAATGAGTGACGGTGCGGCGGCGGTGGTGTTGATGAGCGAAAAAGGAGTCAGCGATTCAGGCGCAARACCCATCGCKAAATTCYTGAGYTACAAYGTRGCGGCAGACAGTCCAAAATATCTCGGACCTGCTCAACTCGTAGCCATACCTGCTGCGTTAGAGCAAGCGGGTATCAAGCTGGAAGACGTAGGGCTTTTTGAAATTAATGAAGCTTTCGCTTCAGTTGCGCTCTACGTAACTCGTGAACTGGGGTTGGACCCGGACAAAGTAAACGTAAACGGCGGGGCCATCGCGTTGGGACATCCCATGGGTTGTACCGGTGCTAAATTATCCACGCAAATCATCAACGAATTACGACGACGTGGCGAAAAATACGGTGTAGTTACCATGTGCATTGGCGGCGGTCAAGGTGCAGCCGGGGTATTTGAACTGCTGGACTGATTCCGAATCAGTTCTTATCAATAAATCATCAAGGGCGAACCAGTGGGTTCGCCCTTTTTCATGTTTTTGCCTATATTTCCCTTTGTTTGAAGATGCGAAAGCATCCATCGATTTTCCAAATAGAATGTAAGTTGAAATTRGTTGATTGGGAGTTTTACCATAGTTCTATGAGCTGCTCAAAATTTCAGGACACCATGAAGGCGTATCATGCCTCAGACGGGATGTCGATTTACGATCACACCCAACAGTCCGCCATGCTTATCGTGTTCCTTAAATCTATCGGATGTCCGTTTTGCCAGCGTACAGTTCAAGAGCTCGTACCGCAGCGCCGATCCTTGGAACAAAGCGGTGTACGCCTTCTGTTTGTACACATGGGTACGCCCGATCAGGGTAAGAAAATGTTGGAAGAAAATGGGATGGAACGGCCGCTTCATGTAAGTGACCCAGATCAAAGACTTTACCAATTGTTTGAGCTTCAACGCAGCTTCGCAAGACAGATATTCTCGCCGCGTGTTTGGGTCAATAAGGCCAAACTATATTTTACCAAAAGTGTAAAAGTAAACGAAGCCGCAGGTGACATTAACCAGATGCCCGGCGCGTTTCTTGTACATAAGGGCGTTGTGGAACGTGGTTACCGCCACAAATACATCTCCGACCGCCCTGATTACTTCGCCCTGGCCGATAGCGATGGAAATACCGATCCGCCCACACCTTCCTTGGGACGTTAACAGGCTCTTTCTTTTAATTCACCTCGGTCTTGCCAATATTATTCTTTACTCGCTTGGTTACGACGGATACGGTTCACCAATTTCAGATCAGCCCGGCGGATTCTGGCCGAGAATTTTACGTACCAGCTTGATCGTGTTACTTCGCAGCGCACGAGGAACGCTTTCGTGTGTCACGGCCATTTTTTCTACATGCTGCTGTATGCGTGGAGATTTATGATCCAGGGCATCCAACGCATTCAGCGCGAAGAGAGTCTGATACACGCCGTGCCCACTCAAATTTGCATGGGCGAAGAGTACATCCAGTGCCGGGTCCAGATCAGCGGGCTCCCCGAATCGCCCCAAGGTCTGGGTAGCAGTAATGCGGGCGCTGGGCGACACGTCGGTCAAGAGCGGTCGAAGATCCGTAAGACTGTTCTTCACTGCATCGGATCCGGTCATGTAGATCCCTAACATCGCCCAATAACGAATAGCGGGATCGTCGTTCTTCAAATGTGTTTGTAATGCTGACACGTTATTCGCGTCGCGCTTTGATGCCAGTAAAGCAACCTGGTGAACAGCCTGTAAATCATAAGCATCACGATCCTGTGCCAAGGTGTACGGCGCGACATCGCCTCGCCTTTCTTGCCAATCAGGTTCAGGCATGAACCCCAAGTCTCGAATTTCCATCAGGTGCGCATCCAATACGCCGCGTAATTCATTGATCACACCGCCATGCTTTTGCGAATCAATGAGGTTGTGTATCGTATGCGGGTCAGCCTCCAGGTCATACAGCTCTTCCCGAGGTTTCGTTTCCCAGAAATACGTTTGGGGTGGTGTTAATTTCCCTGCCACATACAAGTCATGCCATACCCGCGTGGTGGGTGTTTGGAACATGTACTCCACATGCTGTCCATACGGCAGATGAGGCATATAATTGCGGATGTACTGGTATCGATCATTACGCACCGTTCGGACGAGGTCGTAGCGCTCATCCATACGGTCGCGAAAGCCAAACATGTAAGGTCGTGGCTTCGTTTCATACGACCCCATGTAGGCGTGACCTTGAATATACTCGGGTGGCTTGATTCCCGCCAGACTAAGTAATGTGGGAGCCAGATCGATAAAACCCACCAGTCGATCCGACGTGCCGCCTACGACATATTCTTTGGGTGCCAGGTGCTTCCACTTCTCCGGTATGTGGACGATCAACGGTACATGCAGTCCGGAATGAAAAGGCCAGCGTTTACTGCGTGGCATGCCTGCACCGTGGTCGCCGTAGTAGAATATGATGGTGTCATCCGTCAGCCCTGCCTCCTCCAGTTCACTAAGGAGTTTTCCAGCCTGCATATCCATGGCAGTCATCTTGTCATAGTATTGCGCCCAGTCTCGGCGTACTTCAGGGGTGTCCGGGTGATAGGGCGGGAGAGGCACTTTGGCTGGGTCGTGTATGGGAGTATGAGGACGCTTCCGTACCTGGCTTTCATGGGTTATTCCTAAATTGAAGATCGCGAAGAACGGCTGTCCTTCAGCCCGGTTCTTCCAGTGCGCTTTGCGCGATGATTCGTCCCATACCTTCCCGGGCTTTACAAGGTTGTAGTCTTCCTTGGGATTGTTCGTGCAATAGTAGCCTGCCTCCCGGAGGTACTGGGGATACATGCGTATAGATTCGGGTAGATTCACGAGACTGCGCATGTTGTGGGTGCCGATGGAGTAGGGGTACATACCCGTGATAATGGCTGAGCGTGCTGGCGCGCAGACGTAGGCTCACCATCGTTGCCTCGGGCTCTGCGTTCGGCGTCGCGCTGATCGGCTTCGCGTTCATCCCCTGGTACGTGCCGGCATTGGTGCTGCTCTTTCTGGCATCCGGCGCCGAGAACCTATTCAGTGTGTTCGCTCAGAGCATCATGCAGAGCAAGCTGCCCGATGAGTACCGAGGCCGGGTCATGGGTTTCTGGGGGATGCAGTTCAGCGTGCTGCACCCCCTCGGTAACCTGCAGATCGGTGCGATC
>NVWG01000059.1 GCA_002746185.1 Candidatus Hydrogenedentota bacterium | reverse complement strand
AAATCGGTAAAGAAAACACCTGCAAAAAAATAGGAATAGACTGTGCCGAAGCTGAAAAAGTACGATTTACAAGGAAAAGAAGTTGAAGTGTCTATTGATGTCCACAAAATGGAATCATTGGAGCTGAGCTTCTTCGACATCGAACAAGCGATCCAACAAGAAAACCTCACGATTTCAGGAGGAGATATCTTGGTTGATAAAGGAATGGCAGATCGCAAAGTAGTCGAGCAAGCATATACCGCTCAGCAGCTCGCCCAGCAACCAGCTTGTGAGTTGGGAGAATTCCTCGTAACCGAAAACCTCATCAGTCTCGATATGCTTACCCAAGCCCAAAAAAGACTGGTTACTAATCCTACTGACGGCCCATTAGATCGCATACTTGTTTCCATGGAGCTGCTCACACAAGAAGAGATGGACATCGCCAAGACAAAACACGAAAATAAACCCAAAATCGGCGAAGTATTGATAGAAGCCGGCGTCGAAGCCAAGACTGTCGTCCAAGCACTGCGACTACAAAAAACGACGCCAAAAGCCGCTATACAAAACAAAGAATATGTGAAAATAGATTCAGACCGATTGAATAATATGATTGACATGATCGGTGAATTGGTTATTGCCGAATCCATGGTGACCAAGTCCCCGGAACTGGAAGATAAAATGTCTCCCAAGTTAGTGCGGAACATAAATCAATTAAATAAAATTACCCGCGACCTCCAGGAATTGGGCACATCCCTACGCATGGTTCCCGTCAAGGCTACCTTCCAAAAGATGGCACGAATTGTTCGCGACTTATCAAAGAAAAGCGGTAAAGAAGTCGAGCTTATTTTATCAGGCGAAGATACAGAGCTGGATAAAATCCTGGTAGATAAAATTGGCGACCCACTGGTCCACATGATCCGCAATGCCATGGATCACGGCCTGGAATCAGATGCGGATGAACGCCAGGCCGCAGGTAAACCCGCCAAAGGGACCGTACATCTCAGAGCATTTCATCAAGGCGGCAGCATTTACATCGAAATCGAGGATGACGGACGCGGCCTAGATCGCACGGCAATCTTAAACAAGGCCAAAGATCAAGGAATGATTTCCGACGGCTCCAACATGGAGGACAAAGAAGTTTGGAACTTGATATTTGAACCGGGATTTTCTACCGCCAAACAGGTTACCGAAGTTTCCGGACGCGGCGTAGGCATGGACGTAGTTAAACGGAATATTCAGGAACTACGCGGCAGCGTGGAAATCACTTCCGAGCTAGGAAAAGGGTCCATATTCAGTATCCAACTCCCCCTTACCCTGGCCATTATCGACGGAATGACCCTTCGATGCGGCTCACAACGATATATTCTTCCCACGTTATCCGTGAAAAGGCTGATGCGCACCGAAGAACACGACCTTTCCAGCGTATTCAATCGAGAGAAAATGCTCAAAGTAGAAGGCAAACTGGTGCCGCTGTTTCAACTTTCCCGCCTATTTAATATTCAAGATGCCAAGCAGAAACTAGAAGATTGTGTCATTGTCGTTGTAGAGAATTTCGATTCCATTATCGCATTGGCTGTTGACGAAGTACTGGGTCAACAGCAGACCGTAATCAAGCCCCTAGGGGAATCATTGCAATCCTCCGCTGCCATTTCAGGAGGAGCCATTATGACCGACGGAACAGTCGGGTTAATCCTCGATCCCAACGGCCTGATAAAACTCTCCCAACAAAAAGACAAAAATCAAATACGGCATTCGGCATAACAAAACAATCTAAACACTAAAAAACCGCCTGTCATGAGTTTCGTTCATGACAGGCGGTTTGTATTTATGTAAGTTTTGTTACTGCTGCATCTTGTCAACCAATCTTACCAATCTCGAGGCTACCCGATCCAACGGATCAATGTGATCAATACAATTCAGCTTGATAGCCTCCTTCGGCATTCCAAACACCACACACGATGCTTCATCCTGCGCAATCGTTACGGCCCCGTGCTCTTTCATCTCCTTGATACCCTCAGCTCCATCAGCGCCCATTCCAGTAAGAATCACGCCCAGAGCATTTTTACCCGCATACTTTGCCACACTCTTGAATAACACATTTACAGCTGGGCGATGGCGTCCAATCAATGGCCCTTCTTTCAGTTGAACAAAATACTGCGCCCCAGAACGATTGAAAAGCATGTGCTTCGCTCCACCCGGAGCAATCAAAACACGCCCCGGCCGCACCGAATCCCCATCCTCCGCTTCCTTAACCTCCATGGCACATAATTCATTCAGGCGATTAGCAAACGACCGCGTAAAATGTTCCGGCATGTGCTGCACGATTACAATTCCAGGCGAGTTGGCAGGCATTTCCACCAACACATCCGTAAGGGCTGTAGTGCCTCCAGTAGAAGCACCAATAGCAATAATTTTATTAGTCGATTGCGATAAAGACAAACGTTTTCGCACTACAGGCCTGGCTGGAACAGACCCATCCTTTTTTGGCATTTTTGCCTGTACAGCAGACTTAACCTTATCGATCAATTCAACAGCCATATCGCCTACCGAATAAGCAGCCCCCGGCTTGCAAAGCACCTCCACAGCGCCAGCATCCAACGCCTCCAGAGCCACTTCACCACCACTCGTTGCCAAAGAAGAAAGAACGACCACCGGCATAGGGCGGCTGGCCATCAGCTTATTCAGAAACGTAATACCATCCATTCGGGGCATCTCAATATCCAACGTCAACACATCAGGATGCAGCGAAGCAATCTTGTTCCGAGCGGCATACGGATCAATAGCCGTTCCAACTACTTCAATCATAGGATCCTTATTCAATTCCTTTTCCAGGATTTGCCGCACAATAGCCGAATCATCAACCACCAATACCCGTATAGGTCGAGCAATACCCGGTACTGCAGACAAACTAAATGAGACCGCATTGGACTCTGCCATAATGAAAATTCCTTCCTCAATTAATGCTGCTGCTGCTTGCAGCCCACCGCATACTTCTTACTACCCCAACATCAAGAAGATACCTTCTGATAGACCGACGGTTGAATCAATTTGAAAGGCGTGTTTAAACTATTTAAGCTCTCAGACATCCCCGTCATCAGATAACCCCCAGGTTTAAGCAAACGATAAATATCATTCACCAATTTCATCCGGATAGCATCATCAAAATAAATCATCACATTACGACAGAAAACTATATCCATCGGCCCCTTCATAGGAAAAGGAGTAACCGAAAGATTGAGACGATTAAAAGCCAGGCACTTCTTCAAATCTTTCCCTGCAGTATAGAAAGTTTCATTTTCATCTTTAGTACAATCAAAATATTTTGCCAATAACTTCGGAGGTATTCCTTCTACACGTTTTTTGTCGTAGCGACCAGCCATACYTTTATTCAATACATCCGTACAAATATCCGTAGCCAATATACGCAAATCTACCCCCGTACTCCCCAAGGCTTCATGAGCAGTCATAGCCAAAGTATAAGGCTCTTCCCCCGTAGACGCCGCAGCACACCATAGGCGAAATCGACTCTGGCCCTCATTTCGCCATTGCCGCAAAATCTCTTCCATATACGTATAATGCTGACTTTCACGATAAAAACTCGTGAGATTCGTAGTAATAACATCCAGAAACAAAACCATCTCATTCGAATCTTTTGTGCCCGTCAGGTAAGAGTAATAATCCTTATGCGTGTCAATACTCAAAGCACGCATCCGCTTGCCAAGCCTCGCTTCCAACAACGATACCTTATTCTCAGCCAGAGTGATCCCACTCTGCTCATAAATAAGGCTGGCAAATTTTCTGAAAGTAGGTGTTTCCATTTGGTGTACTTACCCTCCCCCGGTCAAAAATATATAAATCAAAATCGTTCGCTTTAAAAATATTCCTGGGAATACTTGGGAATAAGCTACCAGGTAAAATGTTTACTAAGTTGTATTATTATCTTATAGCCTCAAGAAATGGTTCTTCAAATTGAATTCGGTATAAAAATTGTATACTAGATATCTCTAATATGCCAACAAAAATCTAATAAAAACCCTATTTTGAAAATTGTTATAGATAAAAATGRTAACAATGTGATATTATTAGCCAACGAGCTTTAATTGATTATACTATTGACTTTAATCGAATAACGTGGTCTACTTAWTWYRTAGGGAATTNMYGGTAGTTATGAGTTCAMWTCAAATTYTTTAACTATWCAGCGRCATGGGGAAATGYCRAANAAAWTYACTMGGGGGAGAAGAAACGTGTCCGAACTTATGCAGGCCGTCCAAACGGACAAAAGCGGTAAATATCTCACCTTTATGTTAGGGGACGAAGAATACGGATTGGAGATCCTTCGAGTCCGGGAAATCATCGGGCTCATGTCCATCACCGTAGTACCACGAACGCCGCCCTACGTACGAGGAGTCATCAACCTGCGAGGAAAAATCATTCCCGTAGTTGACCTACGCGTAAAGTTTGGCATGGAAACCGTCGAAGTCACCGAAGAAACCTGCATCATAGTAGTCGACATGATACTCAACGAAGAACAAATCGAAATGGGCATCCTCGTAGACAAAGTTTCCGAAGTGCTGGATATCATGGGACAAGACATCGAAGATGCTCCGGCATTTGGAACAGGCTTCGATTCAGATTTTATTCTAGGCATGGCAAAGGTAAAAGGATCCGTTAAGATTCTGCTCAATATAGGCTCAGTACTGAATAGCGAAGAAGTACTGATGATGGGGGAAACGGCAATAAATACATCCGAGGAATCAGCCTAACCAAGAAGCAGCTAGAATCGGAATATGTTAACGTGTGTCGATTTAGAACGGGGTAGAAATAAATAGAATCGACATACGATGAGAATGGGGAGCCGAAAAGCGAAAGAATGTATTCGGCATCAAAACGCTTACTCACGTAAGCACAAGAGCTAGGGAGCCAATCATGTCTACATCTACACCAGAAATAGATCCAAGCACACCAGAAGAAAATAAAGGGGAAAAAGGGAATGCAACCATGCGCTCGGCAATGGATAACGCCGGTGTAAACATCATGATGTGTGACCGCGATTTAAACGTCACCTACGTCAATAGTGCCACCATGAATTTATTCCGGGAAAGCCTGGACTTGTTTCAACAGTTTTTTCCCGGATTTAATCCAGACAATATCATTGGTACCTGTATCGACGATTTCCATAAAAGCCCCGCCTACCAACGGCAAATTCTAAACAATCCCCAAAACCTACCCCATCAGGCCGATATCCACGTAGGTGAAGTGACCTTCGAACTTAACATCACCGCTATTTTGGACGACAAAGGCCAATATATAGGCAATTGCCTGGAATGGCAGAACGTCACCGAAGAACGGCTTGCAGCAGATGAAGCGGCTCGACTGAAATCCTCCATTGCCGGATCAGGCACCGCTCAGATGACCGTAGATTTAGACTTGAAACTTTCCAGTGTCAATCCGGCTTCAGCACATCTTATCAAGAACAACCTGGCTGCATTCCAGGAAGCATTTCCTGCCATAAATTTCGGTGGAGAACTTATCGGAGTATGCATTGATGTCTTTCATAAAGACCCGGAAATGCAGCGTCGCATCCTCGGTGATCCAAACAACCTGCCATATAAAGCAGACATTAAAGTCGGCGATCTGACCTTTGCCCTGAACATTTCCGCCATGCGCGATATCAAAGGCGAACATATCGGCGCGAATTTGGAATGGCAGGATGTAACAGCGGCTCGCGCTCAGGCAGCCCGAGCCGAAAGCCTGTTTTCCATGATTGAGGGCGCGTCCTCCATGTTCATGACCTGCGACCAGGATCTGAAGATTACCTATATGAACCCGTCGTTGAAAGTCATGCTGCAAAAATACGCAACGGATATTCGCAAAGAACTTCCCGCATTCGATCCCAATACTCTGATTGGTGAATGTATTGATGTATTCCATGTCAATCCTGCTCATCAACGGAATTTGCTGTCCAATGTTACCCAACTTCCTGTTAAAGCAGAAATTAAAGTCGGTGAATTGGAGTTCATTGTAAACGCTACCGCACTGTTCGACGATGAAGGCAACCATATCGGTAACGGTGCCGAATGGGAAGACGTCAACGACTTGGCTATTTCTCGCCGGGAAGTTTTCTCGCTCATCGATTCCTGTAAAAACGGCGATATGACCTCACGCGGCTCACTGGATAACCTGTCCGAGTTGTTCAAGCCCATCATGCAAGGTATCAACGAAGTGGTAGATGCCATGGCAGCGCCCGTCAATGAGACTATGGAAGTCATGGAACAAGTAGCTCAAAAGAACATGACGGCACGTATAACCAGTGAATACAAAGGCGACCACCTACGCCTGAAGAACAACGTCAATTCCGCCATAGAAAACCTGGAAATGGCCCTGAATCAGGCCCGCGACGCAGCTGGTCAGGTCAACGCCGCCAGCGTGCAGATTTCGGACGGCAGCCAATCACTGGCTTCAGGAGCAAATGAACAGGCTTCCTCTCTCGAAGAAATTTCAGCAAGCCTGGAAGAACTCACCTCTATGACAAACCAAAATGCGGATAACGCGACACAAGCTAACACCTTGGCTGAAGAAGCAAAGACTGCATCCGCTAAAGGCACCGAATCCATGGTTCGTATGTCCGATGCCATAAATAAAATCAAGGAATCTGCTGAGCAAACAGCCAAGATTGTGAAGACCATTGACGAAATCGCTTTCCAGACTAACCTGCTAGCCCTAAACGCAGCCGTGGAAGCGGCCCGTGCAGGAGATGCCGGTAAAGGATTTGCCGTAGTGGCCGAAGAAGTGCGCAGTCTCGCAGCACGAAGCGCTGATGCCGCAAAAAATACGGCTGACATGATTGAAGAATCCGGGAAGAATGCCGAAGGCGGAGTACGCATCAGCGAAGAAGTTGCCACCTCCCTCTCCGAAATTCAGCAGCAATCCAATAAAGTTGCCGATTTGATGGCGGAAATAGCCGCGGGATCAAAAGAACAGGCAGCAGGATTAACCCAAATCAACGATGGCGTAAGTCAAATGGACTCCGTGACACAAAAGAATGCGGCTAATTCAGAACAATCTGCCGCCGCCGCAGAAGAACTGAGCGCACAGGCACAAAGCCTGACAGATATGATTGGACAGTTTAATCTGGGCGCAGCTCAAACAGCTTTTGCACAACATGCACAAGCACCAGCCCAACCAGTTCACTATGCACAAGCCCAACCAGTTCAATATACACAAGGTCAACCCGCTCAATATGTACAAGGTCAACCTGCACCACACACACCAAATCAACCCGCACCACCCGCGAACACGTTTGCGCCTACTAGAAACAGAAATGATGCGCCACAGCCTGTACCAAGAGCAAACGGAAATGTACGAGCAGAAGAACTTATACCGTTTGATGAAGACGGATWGTCAGAGTTTTAAAGGCCCCGAATGATGATGTGACTAAGCCCAAACGTGCCCGCTACCCGATATTAGGGTAGCGGGCACGTTTATTTTTATACTGAGACATACCATGAGCATTAAACAAAACATAGCATCCCTTAAACGAGCCGCCACCTTGGCACGTATGGCCCGCACAGGATTAGCAGCATCCACAGCAAAAGATGACCATAGCCGCCAGGCAGCAAGACATGCTCTAGCCGCCATGATGGCTGATGCCCGAGGCATCCCTATGAAGATAGGCCAGTTTCTATCCGATCAAGGAGACGGAAACTTCGATGCCCTCGTCGAAGGAATCGAACCCCTTGCCTTATCAGAAGTAACACCAGCCATAGAAGATCAACTCGGCAGCTCCATAAAAGAAGTCTTTACCCAACTGGATGAATCCACAGCCGCAGCATCCCTGGGCCAAGTTCATTTCGGCGTTCTCACATCCGGAGATCCCATAGCGGTAAAAGTGCAGTACCCCCACATCGCTTCTGCAGTACAATCCGAGCTGGGGCTAGCCGGACTGCTCCCCGGGATGGGCCCCGTAAAGAAATGGGGCTTTGATCTGAATGCATACAAGCAAATGCTCTCAGACAATATGGATCGCGAGCTCGATTATCGAACCGAAGCCGCACGGCAATCCGATTTTGCCGAAGCCGTACAAATTGAGGGATTGATCGTTCCAGAAGTCCATACAACATGGTGCCGCCCAGGTCTGTTGGTTCAAAGCCGGGAAGAATCCATGCCGCTCAAAACTGCTGCAAACTGGCCCGTGAACCAACGCAGGGAAGTAGCCGAGATACTCATGCGCACCTTTTTCTCCAGCATGTTCAACGCAGGCATGGTACATGGCGACCCGAACCTAGGCAACCTGGGTGTGCGTAAAAATAATTCGGGGAATCCTGAACTGGTTCTCTACGATTACGGGTGTATGGTTACCGTACCAGAACGGGCCCGACTCGCCCTCCTGAAACTGATCCTCGGCTGTATGGATCATGACGAAACCGATGCCCTGGCATGCTTTTCTGAAATGGGCTTTGATGAAGCCAAGCTGGAACCCATCAGCAATATATTGCCTGCGTTATCCCTCATACTGTTTGAACCGTTTCTCAAAAATGACCTCTACTCMGTAAAATACTGGAATCTGGGCGAACGCACATCCGATCTCCTGGGCGAATTAAAATGGTGGTTCCGTTCTGCAGGCCCTCCTGAATTATTCCTCATGATGCGCGCTTTTTCAGGACTGGTAAACCATCTCGAAATACTAAAAATTATCGTTAACTGGCGATCCACCCTGCTGGATACACTGCCCCAGGATTTGTTGGATGAAGCCAGAGCCTTTCAACCCAAATTAAAACAGGACTGGTCAGACAGAACCACCCTTCACATGTCATCCGTGGCAGAATTTTTAAAAGTGCTGGTCATGGAAGGGCACCGCAAAGTCGTACAAGTGACCATGCCTGCCATGCAAGTATCCGATCTTGCCAATCTCATTCCCGAAGAAGTGCTGACCAAAGTACAGGAAGCAGGAATAAACATTCACCAAATAGGTCAGGAAGCCTGCAAAAAAGGGATACAGCCTCAAGAATTATTTACCTTGAAAACAGGTGACCGTGATTACCGCGTGTGGTTGGAATAAATAATACTGGATTACTCGGGTTCGGAAAATACCCCTCTTACACCCTATTGACGTCTCGCCTTTTCCAGCAAATAAGGCAGCGAAAACAGCGGAGCAATAGGCAGCAACGATAAAGCCACCCACAACGCCCATTGAACCGGGTACAAATCAAATTGATTAGGTCCGATATTGGCATTCGGCTGATAGTTATGCCCATCTACATACGTATAAAAAATCCCAGCGCAGATACCCCAACACACCACAGCCAATGTGATCGTTTTTAACCCGACCAGTTTTGATCTCCAACTCCCCCATAATACCCATAAAAACGCAGACCCCAGAATCGCCGCCGCTGGCCAAGCAGCCACTTCCGTAATTTTAGCAATAGCTTCATTAGCTTCGTTGTAACGCAAGGTACGATTGGACCGAAGAAACCACACCACCGATAATGGCGGCAGATAGGCAATCATAAATGCCAGAAACGCAACGCCCACATTAAGCGGCCAGATAGCTACCCACATAACAATAAATAAAGAGCCCCAGAAAAATGTCAGTAAAAAGAATCCCGACAACTCTTCATAGCCCATCTGCATGAATGAGACTACCCCTAAAGAAGTCCCGCTGCTTTCCGCTACATAAACCAATCCCGCAAAAATGACCATCAATATAAAAAGCCCGGCTACAGCACTCTTGAAAGACATGGTAAGACGTGCCCTGGCCAGATCGGAAGTCGTCATGGGGCGCGTCAATAAATACGTGGAGCGGGAATTCCAATACCCCGCTTTCATAAACATGAAGCCCCCCACGATCACCGCCGCCACCGATGCAGCCACCTGCATACCCGTAGTCAAAAACTGCACACTTTGCAGCCAATCAATCACTACATTAGATACATTCTCCGGGGCCACTTCGGGCATCGTGTTATCTACTGTCTCATTAACAACAAAAGCCGACCCAAAAAGAGGCATCATAAGAAAATAACCAATAAGCAGCACAATGACCGAAGATGGCAGCTGCCAACCGTATCGCCGCCACTCATACCAAGCCTGCGCCTGCATAGCACTGCTGAAACGCTTAGGAACATGCACATCGCTGCCAGATACCTCCCGGCGCAACCGAATAGAAGGCCACTGGGGCAGCCGATTATGGCGATTCAGAGTAAATGTCCACATAGCAATACCGAATGCCWACATACAGGCACCCACCGCCGCTACCAGAACAGGCACCCCATCCACCACAACCTGAAAGGCATCAATTCGACGCAGCCCCATCACCAATAATCCCATTGCCAACAACGACACCACGGCAAATTCAGGATTGCCCTCTTGCTGYGCATACGACCAGGCCATCAGGAACGCAATGAGCACCATAGCGAATAACGGCGGCATCCACCAAGTAAAAGCCACTCCCAACAAAGACTGTACAGTAAAAGTGGTAATGGCGGATGTGGCACCCACCTCAACAACACCGAAAATCATAAGACCTGCCACCAGCTTCCAGGTGGACACAGGTAAACGAAACATACGTACCGGCAGATTGACACGCAACGCATCTACGTCACTGTGTATGGTTAGGATAGCAACTCCGTTCACCGCAATAGTAGTAAACATAACTACATACGCCAGGACATCTGCAAATCCACCCGCTAAACCCAATTTTTTCAACAGCACCAAGGTGCCGCAAGCAAGGAACATCCCGGCTAACGATCCCAACACGGCCCATCGGGTCTTCAGCCACTGCATCCAGATCAATGTTACCATCGGCGACTTCACGAAGAATGCTCCGATGTGTTAGTAGAAGCCTTCTCGGCGCGCGATCCCACCCGGGCGAGAAAAATTTCCTCCAAGGTAGGCTGCTGAGCATTGGTAATGGTCAGCCCCGCACCCACCGCCGCCTGCTGCAGTTCCCCTGGCGTTCCCACACCTACACCTATCCAAAAATCATGCCGATCTTCCCAATGCAGCAGACCCGGCACATCAGGCGGTGCTGAAACACCATCGGTCAAGGTCACATCGATTCGACCGTGACTGCTTAATACATTCTCCATGCTGTCGCAAACTAAAACGCGACCCCCATCAATAATGGCAATGTTATCGCACACGCTCTCCACCTCGTCCAGTAAATGAGAAGAAAAAAGAACTGTCCGCCCCTCYCGWGCAACCGTRCGRATAGCCGARCTGAGAATATGGCGGCGCACCACCGCATCCAATCCAGAAGAAGGTTCATCCAATACAACCAAATCAGGACGATGCGCCAATGCCTGCAAGATTCCCACCTTCGCCGTTTGACCCAGCGAAAGCGTTTTAATTTTTTGTACCGGATTTAAATSGAACGTTTCCAAAAGCTCCGCAGCAAAATCGACATCCCACTTAGCATAAAATCCCTGCGTATACTGCATCAACTCGCTTATTTTCATCCATTTGGGAATATCCCTGTCTTCCGAAAGATACCCGACCCGACCCAATGTACCCACCGGATCCCCAATAGGATCGCCGCCCAATACCCGAACACTTCCCGTCTGCGGACGAAGCAGTCCCATAATGTGTTTTATGAGCGTAGTTTTTCCCGCGCCGTTCTCCCCCAACAATCCAAAGACACACCCCTTCGGAACATTCAAATCCAAGTCACTTAATGCGAGGGTCGTGCGGAATTTACGTGTTAACCCGTGTATTTCAATAGCGTAATCTGATTCAGAAGATAGAGACATAATAAATATTAAATTCCTGAGTTACGTACAAAGGCAAAGGAGGGAGTTTACTGCAATAAACACATTGTTATCAATTAGTTAACTGATTTCATATCACCAAACTTACATTGGCTCTATTCTAACAAGTATCGATGAATTACAAATCATTTTGACTCTACCGGGGTTAAATTATCTATAGTAGAACCATGACTACTTACAAACGTAACTGTATCTTCTCCATTCTTGTCCTTTGCACATTGCTCGTCACCGCATGCTCAGGTCCAAACCGCCAGTCCGCTCCATCTGGCTCAACCAATCTGTTGCGCGTTGGAAGCGGGGCCGAACCCAAATCCCTCGACCCCCATGCCGTGACCGGGGTCACCGAAGATCGCCTTCTCAGCGCCCTCTTCGAAGGCCTAGTCAACATGGACTTGGCCACATTGGAACCCCTGCCCGGCGCGGCGGCAGCATGGGAAATGTCCGAAGACGGCACCGAGTATACCTTCCACCTCCGCGAAGATGCCCAATGGTCAAACGGCGAGACCGTAACAGCCCACGATTTTCTTTATGCCTGGGAGCGCATATTGAATCCCGCGTTCGCAGCGGAATACGGATACATGCTCTACCCCCTGCTCAACGCCGAAGCCTACAACGCCGGATCCCTCTCCGATTTTTCCCAAGTAGGCGCCAAGGCTGTAGACGACCATACACTGCTGATAACACTCCGCGCACCCACATCCTACTTCCTCTCTCTACACGTTCATTACACCTGGTTCCCCCTCAACCAAAAGGCCGTCGAAGCCCATGGTAAGACCCACGAACGAGACACCCCATGGACCCGTCCCGGAAATCTGGTGAGCAACGGCGCCTATACACTCACAGACTGGATACCCAACAAGCACATCAAAATGCAGCGCAATGAACACTACTGGGGACGCAATGACGTATCCATTTCCGAACTGGCATTCTATCCCACGCAAAACCCCAGCGTAGAAGAACGCAGTTTTCGCGCCGGAGATCTTGACCTGACCTACACCGTGCCCCTCACAAAAATCCAGACCTACCAGCGCAACGATCCCCAGCGCATCCGCATTGATCCCTACTTGGGCACAGAGTTTTTTCGGTTCAACATCACCCGCCCGCCTTTCGACGACATTCGAGTACGCAAAGCATTCGGGTTAGCTCTGGAAAGGGACACCCTTGTGAAGCATGTGCTAAAAGGAGGGCAAATCCCCGCCCTGGCCTTCACCCCACCCGGCACAGCAGGGTACACCTCCACGTATGAGACGATCTTCAATCCGGAAACAGCTCGAAAACTCCTCGCGGAGGCAGGATATCCCGGCGGCAGCGGTTTCCCATCGGTGGAACTGCTATACGACACCAGCGACAACAACCGTCTCTATGTAGAAGCCGTGCAGCACCTCTGGAAAACACATCTTGGTGTAGAAATACATCTGGTCAATCAGGATGTAAAGACATGGCTCGCTAATATGATCGGACTGAACTACTCCATTGCCCGTTCCTATTGGATCGGTGATTACGAAGATCCAGGAAATTTTCTGGAAATGTTCTACACCGGCAGCGGTAATAAYCGAACAGGATTTTCTTCGCCSGAATACGAGACYCTACTACGCGAGGCAGCCTTGACGCTGGATACAACGCAACGCCATGCCCTATACGATCAGGCCGAACACATCCTGTTAGAAAGCGGAGCCATCGCCCCCGTCTATCATCACACCCGACCCTATCTCGTCCAACCCCGGGTACGTAATCTTCAGTCCAATCTCCTGGGACGAATCGATTTCAAAATGATACGTCTGGAATAGCAGTCAGGGCAGCGCAACCTTGATAGGCCCCAAAATTTCCATAATACTTTCCGCAATGTTCAACACGTCCATATCGCCATACCGTTTGCCCACAATTTGAATGCCGATGGGCAGCCCGTCTTTCGATTGCCCAATAGGGATAACCGTAACTGGATGGCCTGTGAGACTGAAGATACTGGTATAAGAAGCATTGGCTTCCCAATACGGCACCGACGTCCCATCTATATCAATAGGTTGATACGGCTTCTTCCCCGGATTCGCCTGATGACGAAAGGCCGGACCGCACGTCACCGGACACAGCCACGCGTCCCACGTACCGAGAAAATCTTCCATCACCGCAATGAGCCGATCGCGCACAGTCAATGCTTCTGCATAAGCCCGCATATCCAACCCAAAACCTTGCATGAATGCGCCAAACATGGGTTCAGCTTTATAGATGTGCCGCCCTACCCAATATCCCATACGCCGCTCACTGTTCGGCATGGTGGACCCAATTTCGCTTCCCACAATACGTCCATAAGCCATCCATGCTTCTTCATAGGAGAGCGCATCAGGCTCGGTTTGCTTTACAGTTGCCCCGTTATCCGACAGCGTCTTCGCAAGATTGATCAGTGCATTGCGCGTATCATCGGTAACCTTCGGTCCGAAGTCATCCCACCACGCCAGCTTCAGCTCGGAGAGCGGCTTCACAGGTCTATCCTTCAACGTAATGGGTGCTACTTCCCAATCCCGATCATCCGGCCCCGCAATGAGTCGCATAGCCAGCTTCAAATCTCCCACAGATCGCGCCAGGGGTCCAACCACCGCAATGCGACGCAGTCCCCTCGGCAACCCCGGCACATCCGGAATATGACCTGAAAGGGGAACCAGTTTCTCCGTAGGCTTGTGCCCTACAATGCCGCAAAAGTGAGAAGGCGTACGAATGGATCCTGCCAGGTCGCTGCCCAATTCCAATGGCGTGAATCCTGCGGCAAGCGCTGCGGCTCCCCCACCGGTGCTGCCGCCGGGAGTGTGTGCAAGGTTCCAGGGATTGTTCGCCGTGCCGTTCATGGGACTATTGGTTTGAAGATCCATGGCCAACTCCGGCAGATTGGTCTTGCCCAGAATAATGGCTCCTGCATCCAGAAGACGTTGCACCACCGTGGCATTCTGTTTTGGAATATGATTCGCCAGCGGAGGGAAACTGCTCGTAGTGCGCAACCCTTCGGTCTCAAGCGAATCCTTGATAGTAATCGGCACGCCGTGAAGATGTCCCCACCAAACACCCCGCGCTTTCGCATCGTCCGCCTCTTTGGCACGTTCCAATGCCGCCTTGTCATTCCACGTAATGATTGCATTCAGATCGTCATTATATTCCGCGATACGCTCGTAGTGAGCAATCACACACTCTTCGGAAGTAATCTCGCCACTCTGAATCATAGCAGCCAATTGAATAGCTGATTTGTAGATGATATCCGTCATGCTCTACCCCATTTTCAAACCAAGTTGTGTATATAAAATAGCCGGACCACTTACCAAAGGCAAGCGATCCGGCGTGACAGTCGGGGGTGTCGGGGTGTTAAACGCGTTCGAGAACGGTAGCAATACCCATACCGCCGCCTACACACAGGGTAAGGAGTGCGGTCTGCTTGTCCTGACGTTCCAGCTCATCAATCACCGTACCCAGAATCATCGCGCCCGTAGCACCCAGCGGATGACCCATGGCGATAGCGCCGCCGTTCACGTTAATCTTATCGAAATCCGTAATGCCCATGTCCTTCTGAAAACGAAGAACCACCGAAGCAAACGCTTCGTTAATTTCAATTAAATCGATATCGTTGATATCCATACCGGCAATCTTCAATGCCTTCTTCGAAGCCGGACCAGGCCCCACAAGCATAATCGTCGGTTCCGTACCCACCAACGCAGCGGAACGAATCCGGGCGCGAGGTTTCAGTCCCAGTTCCTTGCCTTTTTCCTCTGAACCCAACAGCACCAGCGCAGCGCCGTCCACGATACCCGAGGAATTACCCCCCGTGTGTACATGGTTAATCGTATCGCCTGCTTCCGGATACTTGCTCAACGCCATGGCATCAAAACCCATGCCTAAGCCCATCTGTTCAAAAGCAGGACGCAGCCCGCCCAGCTTCTCAACTGTTGACCCAGCACGAATGTGTTCGTCCTGTTCCAGAATAATCATGCCCTCATCATCACGAACCGGAATAACCGATTTCATCCGACCTTCCGCCCAGGCCTGAGCGGCACGTTGCTGAGACTGCACCGCAAACGAATCCACGTCTTCGCGACTGAAGCCTTCCAGCGTAGCAATCAAATCAGCGCCGATACCCTGCGGTACAGACTTCAATTTCTCCACTACCTTCGGGTCCATCATCAGCGCGCCGCCATCGGAACCCATAGGTACCCGAGACATACATTCCACGCCGCCCGCTACCACCAGGTGTTCCCAGCCCGAGCGAATCTTCATCGCGCCCGTGTTACACGCTTCCAGACCCGACGCACAAAAACGATTCACCTGCACGCCCGGTACATCCAAATCCCAATCCGCATACAACGCCGCCGTCTTGGCAATATCCGCACCCTGATCATTCACCGGCGTCACACAGCCCAAAATCACATCATCCACCTGCGATGTATCCAGGTCGTTGCGCTCCTGCATGGCCACAAACAAATTCTTCAGCAAATCCACGGGGGTCGTGTTGTGAAGAGAGCCGTCTTCCTTACCGCGACCCCGAGGAGTGCGAATCGCATCAAATACATAAGCTTCCTGCATGAGGTTTATCCTTTTTTGAATCCGAAACAGTTAATCTCGCTACACACCCAAACAGTATACATCTTATCTGTTAATAAATCATCTATGGATCATGTAATCACACGTCAATCCCCAGGTCAACATACCCACAAAACACAATCACCCTATACTTATTCATCGAAACCAACCCAGACCCATTGTTTCCTATACGCCCCTTTCCCCAACTCCCATCCCCAGCGCATCACGCTTGTCATGTATATAGGATCATGGGCAGGTGCAGGTAACGGCTCATTCGGGAGTATTGCTGAACACCCCACAATAAGCGGGAAAAAAGAGTGTACTAATTTGATATAAAGTCATGTGGCGAAATAATAGACCCCACACTGTTCTCCTTGTAATTGTGCAGATGCTAATCACTCAGGAAATTATTCTAACTGGATAGAATATATCCTGCGAAAATCCACGGCAGAAATGAACAGCATTGCCGAACTACAGACCAAAAATTAGTCGGTTCTCTATAAATAAACGAACCATTAGGCACCTTATTTCGGTTGAAATTGAGGAATTCTTGTACCTCATTACGGATTCGGGCTACAATACTCACCTCTTACAGGAATTTATTATCATGCCCGAATCAGGATACATCAACTATTACGAACTGCTGGGATTGGCCAACGAAGCCAAACCCGGTGAAGCACGCAACGCATACAAAAAGCGTATCAAGAACCTGATTGCCGATTTCTCTTCCAAGGAACAGACCCGCGATATAGTCAATGCGTTCGTCCTGGACATGGCCCAGTTTAACGCAGCGGTATATGTGCTGCGCGATAACACTCGACGCCCGGAATACTGGGAAGAGCGAAGTTATCTTATCGCATTGGAAGAAAAATGGGTGGCTCTGGGCGATGAATCCACTTCGGAAAGCGATACCCTTCGACGGGAATTCGACACAAAAATAAAGGCTTTCCTGAGCAAATATGTGGAAGAAATGACCTTGGAAGCGGGTACGGACAAGCATGTGGTGGAAGCCAGTCAGTGGGGCGAAAGTCATGCCCGTCATGCTACCAGACTCCTTCGGTTGTTTCGTCACAATCTATATCACCAGATCCTGGAACGTCTGCCCTATCATCAGGTAACACGTCCGCAGATCGACTGGACGGAACGCACCGCTGTTGTAGCCGAATTGATTGCCGGGGAGACGCACTGATATGGCACGGAAAAAACCTGAACCCGTTAAAGTGGTGGACATGGATCAGGCCGCCAAGGCCCTGGCKAAAACYATTGCCGATGGWGATATYGTTGACTTCAACACCTTGTTTCTATCCTGGTCGCCAGCACGATCAACATCACCGGAAACACTGGAGAGCGACAAGTTCGATTTCGTACGCCCCACGGCCGAGGAAGAATCGTCCGAGCAATTTCGCGCAGCACTGGATGCAGTGAAACAATCCGATACATGGTCCCATGTAAAACAGGAGTTCGCTGCGAATCGTCCGGCTCAATTGCCCTCAGACCTGCTGTTGATGCTGGCGGATAACGCCGTACGTGAACAAAAATATACCGCCGCCGCTCAGGCGTACGAACTCTTACGTATACGCCGAAAAATGATGACGGAATTCTTGGACCAGGCCGATGCCCTGCTTGCCCAGGGTAATATTCCCGGCGCCGTGAGAGGATACCGAATAGGAGTCGGACTGGAATACGATTACGCAGCGTTCCCCGACCCCCTGCCAGCGGTACCAAGATTTCAAGTCGAGGCCATGGCCATACACGCCCAGCTACCTCAAAAACATGAAGACTGCATCAGCCTTCAGGACGACACCCACTTCGCCGATCTGGCCTTGCACTATCTGCTGGATAACGACGATGCGGCCTCCCGGCTCACGGCGCAGCCCGTGGAAGTACGGCAGTCGTTTCTGCAGGAACTCATTCAGCAGTTGGACCCAGAATGGGATACTTTTGCTAACCAGTATAAAGCCGCCTGCAGCAAGGTGCAGGAATACGGCGACCGCCTGAAAGAACAGAGCGGTACCCTGTCCGAAGAAATCGAAGAACAGCAAGGCCCCGATCCGCGCGAAATCATGGCAGCTCTATTAGGTCGGGAAATCGTTGATGGGGAATGGTGGCAGTATCTCCGCGAACTGGCGTACGAACACCCTGCCGGCATACTTTTTATTACACGACAAAAAACAGGCGACCACGAAATAATAATGCCGGTACTCCGCGCCGAAGCAACGCTCCCTGACATGCTGGGCATCGTCCCTGAAAACGTGTCGGTCTGATTCGCGCCCAGTCCCATGGCCTTCCTCTTCGATCTCCATCTCCACACCAGCCGCTACTCCGGGGACAGTGTCCTCGACCCCAATAAGCTCATTGCACGCGCCGTACATRCCGGGCTGGATGGCGTAGTCATCACCGAGCACCATCACATCTGGGAACCATCGGAATTGGAAGCCTTGGTTGCCGAAGGACCAGCTCCCGGATTCATCCTCCTATCGGGATTCGAGTACACCTCTTCTTCAGGCGATATTCTTATCTATGGTTTGGCCCCCGAACATTGCGCGGCATTTGAACCGGGTAAACTTTCACCTATAGAAGCCGTCGCCCAGGCGGAATCATTGGGAGCAGCATGCATCGCGG
This sequence comes from Candidatus Hydrogenedentota bacterium, assembly GCA_002746185.1. Classification (GTDB taxonomy): domain Bacteria; phylum Hydrogenedentota; class Hydrogenedentia; order Hydrogenedentales. The sequence goes on along the minus strand of NVWG01000059.1, from coordinate 5,580 downwards.
CTCACCCTACACGGCAAGGCTTGGGATTCGATGAACGTATCCTTGGACTACCCCTTCAAGGAATCGAAGTAGCGAGCTGCAATCTCACCGATAACGAGCAGCGTCTGGCGAGAAAACTTGCCCAGGACTTAGGGATTTCCCCTACAGCCAGCAGCGACGCCCATCGCCTGAACGATGTGGGACGTTATACCACATCATTCCCCGATATTATTCGATCAATCAACGATTTTACCCAGGCCCTGAAACGGGGACGGTTTGAGTGCAGTCAAAATGGGTGACACGAGTATTTGTAAAAAACCGGATTATGGTATACTATATCCAATCATTTACTTGGATATGGCAATGTTAATTGGATGTATTAAATTTTGAGTGATGATCTACATACAAACGAGCCCGAATCCGCCTCCACACCGTCTTCTCCTTCGGATCCAAACGAACTGAAACGGGAGATCTTGGATTTTGTCAAGCTGGTCGTCTGGTTTCTCATTATCTTCCTGAGCCTGAAACGATTTGTACTCGAAGGATATGAAGTGCAGGGCGAATCCATGGAGCCCAACCTGTTCACCGATGAACGGATACTCGTACTCAAACTTCCCCATGAATTGAGCAAGATAGGCATGTTCAGCAATATCGCGGCGTTCAAGCCCGGCGACATCGTAGTATTCAGCAGCCCCGACACGCCAAACAAACGCTACGTGAAACGAATCATCGCATTAGGCCCGGCTGGTGACTCCTCGCAAACCGTAGCAGCAAATAGTGAAGATGAAAACACCGAGGACAGCGTACTGGTACAATTTGACCACGGTAAGGTCTACGTCAACAATCGTATTATTGAAGAGAATTATCTATCCGAAGACAATGTAACGTCGGGTGACTCCCAGAAATTAACCCTCCAATCGGACGAAGTTTATGTCCTGGGCGACAACCGCAAGGTCAGCAAAGACAGTCGCAGCTTTGATGCCATTGACAAAAGCACCATGATAGGCAAGGCTGTCATTCGATTCTGGCCGCCCAACCGGATCAGCTTCATTCACTAATGAACACCCTCATCGTCGCCGACGTCCATTTGAAAGTCTCTTCCAAAGAGGTAAAAAATCGCGAGGATTTTGCCCGTTTCTTGCGCGCTATCGATGCTGACTCCGTTGAGCGTCTCTTCCTTCTCGGCGATTTATTCGATTTTTGGTTCGAATACCGTCATGTAGTGTTCTCGGGTTTCTTTGATGTACTTCGGGCATTCGCCGATTTGCGCGATCGCGGCGTGGATATTCATCTAATTGTGGGTAATCATGACTTATGGAGCGGTCGATTTCTCGAGGAGGAATTGGGTTTTACCATTCATCAAACCGAGTATCGTTGTGACTTCGGCGGCCGCAGAACCCTTTTGGTACACGGCGACGGTATCAATCCGGAAGACCGGAGTTATCGTCTGTACAAGCGCGTGGCGCTCTCCCGCCTGGCCACCGGAGCGTTCCGGCTGCTCCACCCGGATTGGGCCATGGGACTGGCACAATGGGTATCCCATGGAAGCCGAACACTTTTGGCGCCTGATGATCCCACCGATACATCCGAGGTACGGGCATTACGAAAGTTTGCCCAACAGACGGCGGCAGCAGACGAGGCCGATGTGATTATTTGCGGACACTCCCACCACCCGGAGGAATTGGATCTGGACACTCCTGTTGGTACAGGATTATATTTTAACACRGKASANTKKWTKSYMWMRYRYACNTATSWKSAAYRGSAYKRACAAGAATTTCATCGAAAATATTYTGAACACGAGCCCAAATAAAATGAATGACTCTGAATATCTGCCCTACACGAATTATGCTGTTTCTACATTTCCACTTGTCAATGGGATGACACCATGAGTAAAGCCGGGACAAGCGAATCGGTCAAGGTCAAACCACAGCAAACCTCACAGCGACCTCGGCCATTCAAAGTGCTGCTTCACAACGACCACTATACTTCTATGGAATTTGTGGTATACGTGCTACAGGCGATTTTCGACAAGAACGGCTCGGAGGCTCAAAAAATCATGCTGAACGTACACCAGCAGGGGATTGGAATAGCAGGTATTTATCCTGCCGCTATCGCCGAGACCAAGATCGATCAGGTCCATAAAATGGCTGAAACCGACGGGTTTCCATTGAAATGCTCTATGGAACCAGCCTAACTTGGCGCAATGACTATGTATGCATTTCATTTGGTATAATAGAACCTGATTCAAGGCAGACTCGTCTGCCGTTATGGAGTGCAAGAATGATCAGCAAAGAAGTAGAAGCAGTATTGGGCGAAGCACTGGGCGAAGCCAATCGGCGGCGCCACGAATACCTGTGCAACGAACACGTCCTTTACGCCATGCTCAAAGAACCCAAAGGTCGGGATATTCTCGCCCATTGCGGTGCCAACCTGGATCATCTCCRAACCGAGTTAGAGGCATATTTTGAGCGGGACATGGAATCGGCTCCCGCAAACTACGATTTCACGGTGCAGCAGACCGTATCCTTCGAGCGCCTTATGCAGCGGGCCCTGGCGCATGTCCATTACTCCGGCAAGGAAAACTTGGACAGCGGCGATCTCCTGGCGGCGATTCTGGAGGAGGAAGATTCCCACGCGGCCTTCTTTCTGGAGACCGAGGGCGTCACCCGGCTGGATATCCTGAACTACATCTCCCACGGCGGAACTAAAGTYCCRACRGGCATGCCGRCAGACGATGATTTYGARGACGAYATGGAAGGGGWRAAAAGCGATCCCCTGGAAGCCTATACAGAAAGCCTGGCGGAACGAGCGGAGGCGGGAAAGATCGATCCGCTCATTGGACGCGATGCGGAATTACGTCGCGCAATTCGCATATTGTGCCGTCGACGGAAAAACAATCCCATCTTTGTAGGCGAACCCGGTGTAGGCAAAACCGCGCTGGTAGAAGGTATCGCCCTCCGTATATTTACAGGCAAGATTCCCAAGGTCATGAACGGCGTGGAAATACTTCGCTTGGACATGGCAGCGTTATTGGCTGGCACAAAATTTCGGGGCGACTTTGAAGAGCGTCTAAAAGCGGTCATCAATGCCCTGGTAGATCGAGACAACACGATTTTATTCATCGACGAAATCCATACGGTTGTAGGGGCCGGAGCCACTACGGAATCGTCCATGGACGCTTCCACTATCTTGAAACCCGTGCTGGCTTCGGGCGAGCTACGGTGCATCGGCGCGACCACGTTTGAAGAATACAAAAAGAATTTCGAGAAAGACCGAGGATTGGCGCGGCGGTTTCAGCGCATCGATGTGGACGAGCCTACAGTGGAAGAAACGGTGCGCATTCTCCGGGGACTCAAGTCCCGGTACGAAGAACATCATGAAATAACCTATACCGATTCGGCCCTGCGTGCTGCCGCCGAACTCTCCGCGAAATACATCAACGACCGCTTCCTCCCTGATAAAGCAATCGATGTGATGGATGAAGCCGGGGCGAACGTGCGGTTGAATTCCAACTCCACACGAAAAACTATCCGACCCCTGGATATTGAACACATCGTCTCCGAAATCGCCAAGGTTCCGGCCCGATCCGTCTCCACCAACGACAAGGCGCAATTAGCCACATTGGAAACCGACCTGAATGGCGCGGTATTCGGACAGGGCGACGCCATCAACGCCATCGCCACAGCTATCAAGCGATCTCGTGCGGGATTGGGACAACCGGACAAGCCAGTGGGCTCCTTCCTCTTTACAGGGCCAACCGGGGTGGGTAAGACGGAACTGGCTAAACAGCTCGCTGCGACATTGGGTGTTCACTTTGTGCGATATGACATGAGCGAATACATGGAGAAACATGCGGTGGCGCGGCTAATCGGATCGCCGCCGGGATACGTGGGCTACGAGGAAGGCGGTCAGCTTACCGACGAAGTGCGCCGCAACCCTCACAGCGTGCTGTTGCTGGATGAAATCGAGAAAGCCCACCCAGATATCTACAACATCCTGCTGCAGATCATGGACCACGCTACATTGACGGATAACATGGGCAAGCATGCTGATTTTCGCAACGTGATCCTCATCATGACCTCCAACGCGGGAGCCCGGGAGATGGCCACCAACACCGTCGGCTTTGGCAAAGGGGATGACGAAAGTAAACACAAGAGCCAAAAAGCAGTGGAAAAGATATTTTCACCCGAATTCCGTAACCGCCTGGATGCCATCGTTTCGTTCGATGCACTTCCGTTGGAAGTGGTGCTGAAAATCGTGGATAAATTTCTCACTCAGCTTCGCGAAAAATTGGAAGCCCGAAAGGTATCCCTTACGGTAACCGATTCGGCCCGGGCATGGCTTGCTGAAAAAGGCTATGACCCTAAACTGGGGGCGCGTCCCTTGGGGCGTATCATTCAACATGAACTGGAAACACCGCTCTCCGACGATGTCCTTTTCGGGAAACTGGAAAAAGGCGGGAAAGTCACGGTAGACAAGTCGGACGATAAAGACGAAACGCTGGTCTTTTCGTACGATTGATCTATGAACGGCACCTTGTAAGTCAGGATTGAACCAACTCCATGCCTGTATACCAACTGAATAATGAGATCGTTTTTCCCCCGCCCCATCTGGCCGAGGAAGAGGGACTATTAGCGGTAGGCGGGGATCTGAGTATAGACCGTCTTCTCCTGGCGTATTCTATGGGCATCTTTCCATGGTACGACGAAGGCGATCCCATCCTGTGGTGGTCACCCGCTCCCCGCATGATCATCCGACCTGAAGAATTCGCCCCATCCAAGAGTCTGCAACGCTCCCTGAAAAAAGGTCTCTTTCATTTCTCCATGGACACCGCTTTTGAGGAAGTGATTCATCGATGCGCGAAAATTCCTCGAACGGGCCAAGAGAACACCTGGATCACCACAGACATGATTGATGCCTATATCGCGCTGCACCATGCCGGGTACGCCCACTCGGTAGAAACCTGGGTCGGAGATAAGTTGGTCGGAGGACTTTATGGCCTGTCTCTGGGAAGCTGTTTTTTTGGCGAATCCATGTTTTCCCTTCAAACCGATGCCTCCAAGGCCGCATTTTCTATTCTGGCGAGAACGCTGGCATCCTGGGATTTCACTCTTATTGATTGCCAACTGCACAATCCCCATCTGGAGAGCCTGGGAGCCTATACCGTTCCCCGTGAAGTATTTACAGCGCAGCTCAACGCCGGATTACACGCCACAACCCGAATGGGACCCTGGACCGCTATGTTTCAACATACCGTGGCGGAATAAACTTAAATTTCAGCCCACACCTGCCCTCTAAGAGCTGACTGGGTATAGCTTGACTGTCCCTTTTCGGTATGTTACCATTCGCTTCTGAATTTTAGCACTCAATGTCTTTGAGTGCTGATACGCGAGCCCGAACTCAACCCTCCGGCTCCAATAAATCATATAACTTGTTTACCTGTTGTAGGTTACAAAGAAAAAGGAGATACTGAAAATGGCCAAGCAAATGCTCTTTGGGCAAGATGCCCGGGCGGCCCTCATTAAAGGCGCTGATGTTCTCGCCGATGCCGTAAAAGCCACACTCGGACCCAAGGGCCGGAATGTGCTGCTGGAAAAATCT
>NVWG01000058.1 GCA_002746185.1 Candidatus Hydrogenedentota bacterium | reverse complement strand
AACACATATATTCGTCGTACTTACCACCACAGCGCCCAAACCGTTTGGCAAGTACGACACGATACACGCTCATGGGTTGCCCAGACTCATGAGAGGTCTCTATATACCAGACAACCCTGTTGCAGGGATGCGGATCGGAGTAGGGATTGGGATCAGTCAGTCATCGGTGAGGCGGTGGGGGAAACAATAGGTCACGAAAATGTACAAGTTCTGTTTTGGCCTGTTTTTATTGGTGGATGTAGTGCGCCCTTACAGGGCTTAGGATTATATTTGTGGTTGAAACCCAGGGCGTTGCCCTGGGCTGATCTAGAGTTGCCCCTTTGGGGCGTGGGCTGATGGAGGGGTGTAGGATAATTTAAGTACTCCCTCACGCGGCCTCGGCTTCTTGGGTGTTTTCCTGGGCGGTATCGGGGGGAGCGCCTGGGTTTTTGCTGATGGCGGCGGCGAAGGCACCGATGAAGCACAGGRSSSYRWGYCCCRWKAAGRKKWWKAAGWASGMMCCKRMWMKAKYKYMRMMTSSSCCGGCTATGAAGGGGCCGAGACCGTTGAAGACCCCGGTAATCATGATGCGGACTCCGGCGGTGGTGCCAAAGGCTTTGCGTCCGAAGAATTGGGAGAATATAACGGGAATGGATACGAAGGTAGCGCCGAATCCGAGACCAAGCAGGAACAGGCTGGCATACGCGAAGGCTTGGTCTTCCACGAAATAAAATCCCGCCACGCCGATGCCTTCCAGTACCAGCGCGACAGCCGCGATGGATTGAGGGGATATGCGGTCCCCCAGCATGCCTGTGAGGCGTCCACCGATGCTGAACCAGCCCACCATGCCCATGACGGCGGCAATAGCGCTTAGTTCCAGCCCGTTGTCGGTTAGGTGAGAGCGACCGTGGGAAATCACTACGCCCCAAGGTGTGGCATAAGCGATGCCGGCAATGGTGATGAGGAAAAATTGTTTGGTGCGCAGTGCCTGCCACCCTGACCATCCCGGATCTTTCGATGCTGCTTCAATAGCAGCGGCATCATTGGCATCCGCACCGTCGCGGTGCTGCCCTATGCTTTCCGGGGAATCTTTAATGAAGAAATAGGCTACCACGGCTGTGAGGGTGGATACGCCAGCGATGATCAACCAACCGGAGCGCCATCCGTTATCCATGTTTTCGATGACCCACATATCTGTTTTCGTAATCAAGGGAGCGACAAATCCACCAGACGACATGATAAGGGCGATGGCCAGGGCGCGTCGTTTTAGAAACCAGTTTTGCCCCAAGGTCTGGCAGGGGAGAATGGTGGACAAGCCAATACCGCATCCTCCCAGCACGGAAAATCCGATAAGAAAAGCCATCTTGGTGTGGGCCTGACTCACAACGACAAATCCGGTGGCAGCCATGAGCGCACCCAGGATCATGGTATTGCGAATACCAATGCGATTTTGCAAGATGCCGCCTAAGGCGCTGATGGCACTGTAAAGGAAGGTGAATACGCCGAAGACCCATCCCAAATCAGTGCGTGTAAAACCCAGTTCGGCTTCTATTTCAGGAAAGTAAAAGCCCCAGCTATAGTAAGCTGGGCTGATGCCAAAACCGTAGCAGAAGCAAGCGGCTCCCACGATAATCCAGCCGTGAAATAATTTCGGACGTTCCGTCATATCTACCCCTCGGTGCTGCGTATTTATGGAAGAACCCATCATAACAACGGGGGTGGGATACCACAAGCTAGGTAAATCAAGTGAGAATTATGCCCCAACAGATTGTATTACGTGTGGCTGAACTTCATACTATCTGCGTATCTAGTAAGGAGAGACCTATGAAAAAATGTAAAAAGGTGTTCCCGGTTCTGCTTATGGCGATTTTGGCCGTTAATTCCGCATTTGCCAAGACGTCCTATACGGAGTACAGCGTCACGTATGAAGGCGACACGGGYRTKGGTGYGGGAAAGCACATCGTATACATYGTGTCGGATCATGAGTAYCGGGGAGARCAGACSCTGCCGGCGTTGGCCAAGATTCTAGCCAAGCGTTATGGCTTTCGGTGTACGGTCATCTTCGGTACTGATCCGGAATCGGGGGATATCCAACCGGGCAGCAGCCATATTCAAGGATTGGATATACTTGGGGAGGCCGATTTGCTGGTGCTCGCCATGCGGTTCATCAATATGGCGGACGACCAGATGCAGCATTTTGTGGACTACGTTGATCGGGGCGGTCCAATCATGGGACTGCGCACTTCGACACATGCATTCCAGATTCCGAAAGGCCGAAAATTCTATTCCTACCATTTCAGATACCCCGGTAAAGAATTCCGCATGGGCTTCGGACGTCAGGTATTAGGCGAGACTTGGGTTACCCATTACGGAGCCAATCATAAACAAAGTTCSATACTGGCCGTGGAGCAGCCGAACCGAGATCATCCGATTCTGCGCGGTGTGACGGGGATGCATACGCAAGCTGGCGGGTATACGGCTGATCCGATTGACGGAAGCATGATTCTTGCACGGGGGATYATYTTRAAYGGGATGTCCATCGATTCAGCAGTGGATACGTCGAAGGAATTGATGCCGGTTGTGTGGGTGCGTAATCGTGAAAGTACATCGGGCACTGTTGCGCGGATATTTACCACTACCCAGGGCGCATCGGAAGATATCGTGAACGAAGGATTTCGCCGCTTGCTGATTAACGCGCATCTTTGGTGTCTCGGCATGGACGATGCAATCAAAACGGATAATCCCGTTGATTTTGTTGGTCCGTACCACCCTACGACCTTCAGTTTTACTGAATTTCCTCGTGGCGTGAAACCCCGCGATCTGGCTGATTGGGAGTCCCCTATCATGCCTCTGGGATTACCCATGACGATAAAGAAAAAATAATACTACGATTGATACCTGGTGATTATAGTATGACTGCATTGTCCATGGACTGGAAAAAATTCCATCTTTACTTCACACTTCCTTTTGGTGTGACGCTGCTGCTTGCGGGATGCTATTTTTCCGGTATTGAATTTCTGCAGAATCTCATCACACCTACGTTCGAAAATATGGACGTGAAGCAACGTCGTGAATTCGGTATTTTGGAGAATCTACAGAATATTATTCTACTTGCGATGGTTGTCATGGCTATCCGTGGTGCACGTCGTCACTCCTTGCCCCTTGTCAAATGGGGATTCGCGGGTATTGCCGTGTTTTCCATTTTTATTTTTCTCGAAGAGATTGATTATGGTCTCCATTTCTATGAGATCATCGCGGGGGTATCTCATGAGGATGCCGTGGAGGTACGTAATTGGCATAACGAGGGCGACCGAACTTCTACTACTAAGCAGATTGTGGATATTGCCATGGTCGTCTGGTTCGGACTATTCCCTTTTGCTGCCCATGGGGTTTCTAGGCCTAAATGGCGTATCATCGCACCGGATCGGTATTCCGTAGCCACGCTCATCGCCGCGTTCCTCATTCGAACTATCGCCCATACCCTGCGCGATCAGGGGCTGGGAGAGGGAGGAGGCATGCAGAAAAACACTTCCGAGTTTCGTGAGCTGATTACTTATACGGTGTTCGCATTGTATCTCTACGAATTGGCTTTCAAGCGGGATTTGGCGGCATTTTTTCGACGAAATGATGAATGATCAGATTCGCTTTTAGGGTCAATTCGTACATATAAAATGCTGCTTTATTCCAATGACTAAATAGCTTTTTATAAACCTGAGACAGAAAGAACAGTCCTCGGTGTGAGGAGATTGCCGCACTTCGCTACGCTTCGTTCGCAATGACATCGTTTCTGTGTCATTGCGAGGACGGCGAAGCCGGACGCGGCAATCTGGTCACCCCTGCGACCACGAATCAAGGGGCGTGACTTCTCGTGCCGATAAGACCCTATTTGTGAAATCCTTTTTAACAAGAGACGGGGAGGAAAAAGTTTGTCTCAGGTTTATGAAAAGATATGTAGTCTAYCTAAACTTCGTAACGAAACAAACGCACCGTCACATCTNGTTTTTCCATCACCAGCGCGCCTGCATACCCGTCTTCCATAGGCAAGGCATGCATAGTCCAACGACTGATTTCCTCCGCACCGCCGGGAGCGCGTAACAACGTCGGCGATTCGCCAGGCCGCAGTGACACATCGAAATTATTCAGCCCCAGCGCCAGGCCTTCGCCACGAGCCTTCATATAAGCTTCTTTACGTGACCAGCATCGGTARMRMKSMSMTYWYTRTTYYKWKYCMSRMWAGSWAMMYARAGMYGYTAYTTCCSCAGGAGAAAAATATCGACGCGCAATCTTTTCTGCCTYCAGTTTCTCSCGGTRAYGTTCMACATCWACGCCCATATTCCGKGWWGGRTGKAYRGCAATYARYCCCAARTCRCCGGAATGGGAAACATTGAACCGTAGCCGTGGAGGWTCCAGATCCGGCTTACCGTACTCATTGTATGTAAAACGTAGTGCGGCGGCATCGATATCCAAATAATTTGCTAGGATAGTACGCAATGATGTTCGCATGGCAGCGAAACGAGCGCCGTCCTCCTCGCGTTTAAAACGACGGGCACGCACCACTTCTTCCTCGCAAAGAACCGCCAGAAGATCGTCGGATAAAACATCAAAGTTTTTCAGTGCCATCTTCCATACGTGCACTTCGTCTGGGTTCCCCTCAGGGAACGATTTGGGAAGAGTCCACTGGGCAGCCATAGAATTACCGTTTCTTTCCTGACGTACATTACTTTAACGATTGGCATTTATCTCAGGGCTAATGTCGCAGAATGGCAGGGCACTTTTCAACAAGATGATGGGCACATCACTCACCGTATCCRCATCGAGATGCAGCGTCTTGAGGTTTTTCAATGCTACAAGTTTCGCCGCATCACCATCGCCCAAGCCTGTTTCGCGTAAATCCAGATGCTCAAGACCGCTCATCCTGGATATACGTTCTATGCTGCCCGGATCAAGTGCAAATCCACGCAAGGTAAGCGATTTCAACCCTTCCAAATCATCCAGCACGACCAAGCCTTTGTCGGTTATACGTGCAGCCATTATCTCTAATTCCTGCAACTGGGTTAGACCCGAAATAACCTGGATCTCCCTATCGGTAATGGATGCGCCAAGCAATACCAACGTATGTAACGAATCAGGTTGAAGATTTGCTAAAGAGCCGAGAGCTTTTCCACGAACGTCGCTCACTACCAAGCGCGCCTCTTGATTAAAACGTAAAGTAATTAGACCTCTCGCTTCGCCAAGTGAAATCCAGGCGTTGTCACTGGTTGTTAGCCGGGAATAAATCATACCCAAGCCATCCGTCGCCGGGAAAGAAATCGTCCGGACATTTCCGAGACTGGGTATAGGTATAACAGCTACAGGATTAGATTCCGGAATCGGCTCAATMACTTCCAAAACAGGCGTTGTCCCTTCTGAAGTAACAGGTGTCTGAACCGACGTACTTGCTGCATCCGGAGGTACTACCTGACGATTCACGCCGAATTTCATAATACCAAAGGCTATACCCGCAGCAGCCACGACCCCTATCAAGACCAGAGGAATAGTATACGAACGACGCTTTGGTTTTTCGGCTGATTCAACCTGCGCAGACAGTGTTTCCAATTTATTCATCGTTGCGGATATGGAATTCAGCTCAGTGTCAATCTGCTCCACATTTTTGGGCGAATCCAGTTCGGAAATATTCTGCCGAATGGAATCCAATATTTCTCGGTGATCTCCGCTTAACGGCGTGTCTTGCGTAACAAGCTCCCCATCATCGCGCATCTGATCCAGCAGCTCTTGGCGACCGCTGTCAAAGCCATGATCTTCCTCATCAGATTCCGATTGAAAACTTTCTTCGACATCCGAAGATTGCTTTTCCTGTTCCAATTCAGCCAGACGTTCGCGTAGATCTTCAATCTCTGCACTTTTTTGATGAACACTTTCTTCCGTTTCCGCCATAGCGCGRGCCTTKGCATCCAGCATTTCTTCCAGTTCCAGCACTTCTTGACGCGCCTGCTCCATCGCCTCGGCACTGGCCATACGGAACCGCAGCATCTCTGCTTCCAACGCCTGCTCCGATTTCGCTTTCCGGGCCGTCTCGGCTTGCAATTCCTCTAACTGAGACTGGGCCTCGCCAATAGCTTCATCACGTTTAGAATGGTCCAGTTCAGAATTACGCACCACCTCCGCGCGCGAAGCCAACTGTTTCCGCAACTCCTCCATTTCCACCCGAGCCTGTTCCATCGCCTCGGCACTGGCCATGCGAAAACGACCCAACTCCATTTCCAGTGCTTCTTCAGAGCGAGATTTATGCTGCGCATCTTCTTTGGTTTGTTCCAATTCCTGTTGGAGATTGATAATCATGGATTCACGCTCGGCATGAACAGACTCGGCATCGGTAATCTTCARCACCTGATTGGATAGCTGATGTTTCAACTCATCCATTTCCTCCTTGGCGCGCTCCAGAGCCTCCGCACTAATAGTCTCCAGACGGTCCAATTCACCTACCAGGCTGCGTTCCGTCGTTGCTTTATGGGATGCTTCAGCGCGCAGCGCTTCCAGGTCTTCCCGCATACGAATGATGGAAACTTCTCGAGCCTGGCTCCCCGCTTCCGCTTCCTGCACATCCTGTTCGCGTTGGTTCAATCTCAATCGCAGATCGTCCATTTCCGACCGCGCCTGCTCCAGCGCTTCTTCACTCAATGATTTGAATGTTTCCAAATCACCAGCCAGCTTTGCTTCGGACTCAGATTTTACAACAGCTTCCCGGCTCATCTTCTCGAGCTGGCCTTGTAAATCTGAAATGGCTTCCTCCCGAACTGCACTGCTGCCCTCTGCATCTCGAACCGCTTCTTCACGGGACTGCAGCTGCTCTCGAAGGGATTCACTCTCTGCCTGGGCTTCCGCCAAGGCTTCTGCATTCAGCGATTTGATACGTTCCAGTTCACCCGTCAGCTTTGTTTCTGAATCTGATTTTTCTACAGCTTCCCGGCTCATTTTCTCCAGTTGACCTTGCAGATCCGAAATGGCTTCCTCCCGAACAGCACTGCTGCCCTCTGCATCTCGAACCGCCTCTTCGCGAGACTGTAACTGCTCAGCCAATTCCGCACTTTCGGATCGCGCCTGAGCCAAGGCTTCCGCGCTTGCCGATCTAAACCTGTCCAGTTCTCCCATTAGATTTTCTTCCGAAGAGGCCTTGGCAGCCGCTTCTCCCTGCAGCGAATCTAATTGAATTTGCAGATCCTGAATGGACTTTTCGTGCGCTTGGCTATGTTTTTCCGCTTCAGAGAAAGATTGTTCGCGCGCTTCCAGCTGCTCCTGCAACGTCGCCATGTCGCTGCGCGCCTGGGCTAGGGCTTCCGCACTGGCTTCCCGGAAACGAGTAAGCTCACCGGATAGATCCTGTTCCGATACAGCTTTGTCAGATGCTTCTTGACGGAGTTGTTCCAATTCCCGGTTTAATTCCGCAATTGCGTCTTCCCGCTTGGATTGTGTTGCTTCAGTAGTTTCGAGCTGACTTTCCTGCTCCAATAAGGCGGCGCGTAAAGATGCCACCTCTTCCAGGGCATGTTTTTGCTCATTCGCACCCTCGGCTTGAATAGAGTTCAGACGTTCTAATTCCGATTTCAGCGCTTTGCCTTCTTCCGAAGATTCCTGTGCCTCTGTCGCAAGGGCATCCAAATCCTGTTGTAGAGATTTGATCTGCGCGCCCCGTTCCTCTGTTGCCGCTTCTGTGGAACTGATTTTTTCTTCATGCTCAACCAGCGCAGACTGAAGTGTGTTAACTTCTTCCCTRGCAGCCGTCAATTCCTCGCTCTTTTGGAYTTCCAATTCGCGAAGTTGATCCAGCTCGCCGGCCATTTTCTGTTCGGATGCAGCAAAATTTTGTGCTTCCTGACGGGCCGCATCCACTTCTCCCTGCAATCGAGAGATAGTCTGTTCACGTTCCGCCTCGCTCTGCTCCGAGGCACGAATCGTCTGTTCACGTTCAATAAGCGAACGCTTCAAGGCCTGAACTTCTCCCTGCGCATTTTGAAGTTCGGTATTGTTTTCTGATTCAAGAGCATGAAGCTGTCCCAGTTCGTTGCGCAGCCGGGTTTCCGATTCTGAATACTCGCTCACTTCCTTTTGCAACGTCATAAGCTGCGACTGAAGCTGATCAATAGTCTGTTTACGTTCCGCTTCACTCTGTTCCGAGGCGCGAATCGTCTGCTCATGCTCCAACAACGATTGCTTAAGYGAATCCATTTCGTTACGGGCCTGATCCAGTTCCGCTACTTGATCTGACTCCGCAGATCGCAGACTGGTCAGCTCCTTGTCCAGCGCCGCATGGGATTCCCCGGATTGCCGGGCTTCGAATCGAACAGCATCCAGATCCACCTGGAGACGCGCAATAGCTTGTTCTCGCTCAGCATCGGTTTGTTCCGAAGCGCGTATCGTCTGCTCATGCTCCTGAAGTGCCTGATGTAGCGAGTCCATTTCCATCCGGGCCTGTTCCAGGTCAGCCGTTTTATCGGAATCTACGACATGCAGCTGCTCCAGTTCAGCAGCGAGTTTTTCCCGGACTTCCGTCGTTTGGACTACTTCAACACGCAGCAATTCCAGTTCGTCTTGCAGCTGTCCCATAGTCTGTTCACGTTCCGCTTCGCTCTGTTCAGAAGCGCGAATGGTCTGCTCATGATCTTGCAAGGCCTGCTGCAGATTTTCAAGCTCGCTGCGTGTCCCTTCCAGTTCCTCCGATTTCTTGGTCTCTATAGAACGAAGATATGCCAAATCCGACGCAAGTTTTGTTTCCGATTCCACTGATTGAGCCGCTTCGGAACGAACCCGTTCCAATTCTTTCTGCATCTGAGACAGGGAAGCTTCGCGTTCTGCCTCAGTCTGCTCCGAAGCACGAATGGTCTGTTCACGCTCCTGCAAGGCCTTCTTGAGCGTCTCGGCATCATCACGCGCGGCACCCAATGCCCGCGACTGTTCATCTTCGGCTTGGCGTAAGGATTCCAATTCCTGCGTCAAGCGATTCTCGGATTGAGAGGAAGCCTCGGCGTCGCGACGCACACCTTTCAATTCGCCTTGTAGACGATCAATCGTACTGACGCGTTCCGCCTCACTTTGCTCAGAGGCCTCAATGATTTTCTCTCGTTCACGCAGATCGTTTTCCAGACGCTCCATCTCCCCTAGCGCCTGGGATAAGTCTCGGGATTTTTCCGATTCCGTGGCACGTAAACGATCCAGATCCTCTTTCAATACCTGTTCAGATTTGGAGGAAGCCAATGCTTCTTTTCGTAGATCCCCCAATTCCGATTGAAGCTGGGAGAGTACCGTCTGATTCTCCTCTTGACTCTCCTCTGAACTCTTAAGCCGTTCATCTTTATCGGCTAATACACGACGCAGCTCATACATTTCATTTTCGGCTATCTTTAGTTTATCTATATTTCGGCTATCCGATTTACGAAACGCATCCAACTCACCTAATAAAGAATCACGCATTTCCTTAGTCGCGTTTCCTTCTTGACGCAATGAAGATAGTTCCTGCTGGAGATGTTGAAGTGATTCTTCCCGCTCTTCCCGTTGACGCTCCGCATCTGCAACTTGCCCCTCTTTTTCCGTCAAATTAACTTGAAGGGAATCCACCGCCGCCTTGGTCATAGCCAACTCGTCGGTGTTTAACGAATCCAGACGGTGCAACTCTTTCAATTCCGAAGCCAAATTTTCACGCGATTGCTTAGAGTCCAATGTTTCCTGCTGTAAGGATTGGAGATGAGATTCCAGCTCTCCGATGATATATTCTCGCTCGGAGATCGTCACCTCGGCTGTTTCCAATTCTATCTCGCGATCCCGAATGACTCGCATCATCGCTTCGGCTTCTTTGGGTACGGTAAGTTCTGATGGGGAAGCTATCTCCTCCGATTCAGTTTGCACTTCCGAAGCTATGGGCATTCCATTTTGACCCGACTCCAGAGACTCCAGCAAGGCATAGGCTTTCGTTTCCTGTTCGGTAAGCATCAACTGAAGATCATTAACTTGCACATCATTCAGCCAGGGCGACATGGTAGCGCTAAGTTCTCGTGTGGAAGCGATACGCTGCATCGTCGTATCACACGCCCGTCCAGCTTCTTCCCGCTGACCCAGCATRAAACAATTGAGRGCCTTCAACATRTACAGCTGCGGACTACCAGGTACGGTATCCTCAAGATTCTCCAACAAAGCCAGCGACTCGACATATTGCTGCTTTTTCAGCAATTCGTTCGCCTGGAGGTATTGTTCTTCGGATTGGGTTGTATACATATAGCGCGCTAAATCCTACTGTATCAATTAGTTAACTCAAGAAAGACCGCATTTCCCCGCACTTAAACATACCATATTTTAAGGGGTTTCGACAGRCAMKACCACCTRGGCAGATAATAAAGTATTGATAYAATTGGATATCAACTCTCAAGTTAACTATTGACAAAATATCCCCCAATGCCCGTTCTTTTGGTATAATAGATTGTACCCTTACTTTTACAAAATAATCCTGTAGCCACAGTATACAAGAAAAGGAGTCCCCATTGGCCCAAGATGGCGCCATACTGCTAATTACGTGCAGCTGCGGACAAAAGATGAAAGTCCCCTCCCAGGCTATGGGAAAAACGGCGACATGCGTTAAATGCGGCGAAAAAATGAGGATCTCTGTTGAGACCACGAATCCTACCCAAGGAGGAGTATCGAATCAGGAAAATTCCTCCCCAGGCGATTCGTCTTCGCCCGCCCCAGACGTWGACAATGTTGTCCAGCTTTTAGTACAACACGGCCTCGTTACTGATCAACACATTGAAGAAGCACTGCTGGTACAGACCGATGTCCTAAAACCTCTTTGGCTGCTACTGATGGAAATGGGCTGTGTATCCACACAAGATTTTCATTCTCTTATGGTAAAGCAAAAAGGCACCGCCAGCATAGATTTGGCACACTACAATATCCCCACCGAAATGACCCTCTTTCTGGACAAGGAGTTGGTTCACCAAAAACGCATCATGCCAGTAGATAAACTGGGGAAGTTATTGACACTGGCTATGGTGTGTCCAATGGATTCTCAAACGATCCAGGATGTGGAACACATTACTGGATTAAAAGTAAAAACCATGCTCTGTTCTATGAACGACATGAACCAGACACTCAAGAATTATGTACGGATCGACATACCCGTTTACGACGACGTACATACCACCCAGCTTGGTAAGGAACTGCAAACACAGTTCTTGAATTTCGAATGTATTCTGAAAGCTTTGAAGTGCGAGAGTCTGCCCCCGTACACCGCCATTGTACAGCGTCTCAAGGCGGCACAACATGAAAATGATCGCACTACTGTGGATTTGATGGACATCATCGCCAATGACCCAGTCCTATCTGCCTTAACACTCCGAGTCGCCAATTCCGCAGCCTATGCATTTCCCAATGCGGTTGATACGCTGGGCATGGCAGCGGCACTGCTCGGCACAGAAGGGCTTATCAAGATAGCATCCAGCACTCCTGCTATAGATTACACACAGCTCAAGCCGCCTTTTGAGTATCAGGACTGGATTTTGCAAACCCAATTTTGCGGTCGGGCTGTAAAACAAATCTACACTACAACAGGAAATCCTGAGGGCATGGCAGCCTACTCTGCTGCTTTACTGCATACCTTGGGGCGATTCACCATGCTCCACCTATTTCCAAACAGTTATGGGCCATCAACCCAATCCCTTCGGGGGCAAGCACTGTTTGAAAAAGAACTTAGTTTATACGGAATATCCCATCCCGAATTAGGATATGTCATAGCTCGAAAATGGAACTTACCTGCCAATGTAGCCGATGCCATACGGTACCAACGAAATTGGCAGGAAGCGACCAAGACGCGCGACACCACTGCCGTATTATCTTTAGCCTTACAAATGACCGATTCTTACATTGAAGATAAACCCTTAGCACTAGAAGAATGCAGCGATCTACTACTCCATCTGGGCATTTCCCAAACTGCCATTGGAGACATGTATCGCGAAACGGTGGAACAGTTTAGCGGAGCTATATCCCCCCAGAACAATGAACCTCGAAACAACACCCCTGCCGTTACCTGAAATTTGTGACATCATTTCATTGCCCACCCGAATACACTAAGCAGAGATAGTAAATATCATTCTAACGAATATGCTTAGTGAGGATTTTAAAACACACTCTATTATACGCCCCCATCTCCAACTCGATTCGCGCCCCTCTATCGCCTCCCTCGATAAAGACTGCCCGGTGCGGATCGGGTTATTTTTTTCCCACCACAGCCCCAACCCGCATCCAAACCTACCATTTCGTATCTATTTTTGCTTGAGCCGTCCAATCCGAAAAGGTTATGATACGAACAAACCACCCTGGTTACTGTATACCGTATAACGACGGTGGGGCTATTTCAGGTATACATTCAGCTGCAACCCGATATGTTAAAGGCAAATACAAGGATTTCAACATGAACATTGCTGTACTCATCAAACGTGTACCCGATACAGAATCTGTATTCAAAGTCGCAGCCGACGAAGTTTCTGTCGAAACAACGGGCATCAAATACGTCCTGGGACCCTACGACGAGCATGCATTGGAAGAAGCCATCCAGATAAGAGAATCTGGTAAAGCCGATGAAGTCGTCGTCGTGACCATGGGTATCGACAGCGCCAAGGAAGTGATCCGCAGCGCGCTRGCCATGGGTGCCGACCGTGCCATCTTCGTTGAAAAAAATGTAGACGAAGCAGGATTCGCAGGCACCTCCGAAGTTCTCGCTGCGGCCCTCAAATCGGAAGAATTCGGACTCATCTTCGCTGGTAAACAAGCCGTAGATGATGATGGCGCGCAGGTTCCTGAGCGCGTTGGAGAACTGATGGGAATTCCCCACGTCTCCGCTATCGCAAAATTCGAAATGGGCGACGGCAACGCCACCGCAGTACGTGAAATCGAAGGTGGAAGCTACAACTTAGAGTTCCCCCTACCTGCAATCTGCACCATGGAAAAAGGAATCAATGTCCCGCGCTACCCCACGCTGCCCAACATCATGAAAGCGAAGAAGAAGGAAATCAAAGAACTCTCCTTCGCCGATCTGGGAATTACCGAAGACCAAATCGCGTCGGGTCTCGTCATTGAGAACTTGTCTCTGCCCCGCCAGGATCGTCTCAACAACATCCTGGAAGGCGATACAGCGGAACGGGTAGAACAACTGCTCAACAAACTTCGCCAAGACGAAAAAGTTATCTAAACCTTAATCGACACTAAAGATTCACATCTATATACAAGGAGTTTCCCATGAGTGTATTGGTATTACTTGAACAACGCGGCGATCTTAAAGCATGTGCCCTGGAAGCAGCTACGGCAGCACGTTCCATCGCGGAAGCATCCGGCATGGAACTCAATGCCGTATTCATCGGGCGTGCCCTGGAAAGCCAAGCCGACCTCCTCAAAGGATACGGCATCAAAAAAGTCTTCGCATACGAAAACGAAAAATTGACCCACTACTCCAACGACGGCTACGCGCCCATCGTGCGCGACCTGGCTCAGGAGCTGGATGCTAAAGTCATCATTGGCTCTGCATCCTCCATTGGTAAAGAATTCTGCGCCTCTGTCGCAGCACGCCTCGGTATCGAGCTGGTTCAAGAAGCTGTTGCCGTTGAATGGGATAACGGTCTGGTAGCACAGAAACCCCTATACGCATGTAACATCGATGCCAAAATCCGCGTCACATCCATACCAGCCATGGTCTCCATTCGACCCAATGTGGTAGCCGCTGAACAGAAAGGCGATGACGCGCCGGAAATTGTAAACCGTGAGATGCCTCAACTCGATTTACGCACCGTTATCAAAGACATCACGGAGCAAGCCGCCGGAACCATCGAATTGACGGAAGCGCGCATTGTGGTATCCGCAGGTCGAGGAATTGGTTCAGAAGAAAACGTACCGCTGATTCAAGGCTTGTGCGATGTTCTCGGCGCGGCACTGGGCGCCAGTAGAGCCATCGTGGATGCAGGCTGGGTACACCCCTCCCTGCAGGTCGGACAGACGGGTAAAGTTGTCGGCCCCGACCTCTATATCGCCATCGGTATCTCCGGTGCCATTCAACATCAGGCCGGTATGCGCACCTCCCGTACTATCGTTGCCATCAATAAAGACTCGGAAGCGAACATCTTTAAAATGTGCGACTACGGTATTGTAGGCGATCTGTTCGAAGTGGTTCCTATTCTCACTGAAGAAGTTAAGAAAATTATGGCGCAATAGTTCATTTGAAGAAGGAAACTTCCCATGACGCTTAGTAACATCATTTTGTGGCTGCTCTTCATCCTGGCGAATGGTGTATTCGCTCGCCGTGTTTATCAGGTGTACCGCCTGGTAAATTTGGGACGGGGTACGTTGGGTCTGGATAGATTACCGGGGCGCATAAAAGATGTACTGGTAAAGGGGTTCGGCCAAAAGCTGGTGATACGCGAGCCGTCCGGGTGGTTCCACTTCATGATTTTCTGGGGATTCTGGACCCTCACCTTTGGCACCACCGAAGGATTGATACGTGGACTGTTCCCCGGAGAATTTACCTTCGAATTCCTCGGCCCCATCTACGCCCTCATGAATACGGGTCAGGATTTTCTGGGTGCGCTGGTACTCTTCGCCATCGGAATGGCGTTGTATCGGCGATTCGTCATCAAGCCCAAGCGTCTCGAGGGACCGTTGTCCCATCAGCTGGACGCGCTGGTTATACTGGGGCTCATCGCACTCCTCGTCACCGCCTTTTATGGCATGAGTGTACTGGTAGTACGTCCCGGATTCATGCCGGTGACAAGCCTATTAAGAGGTATCTTTCATGGCGGCGAAGCATTTGCCTCCATTGAAGAAGCCATCGAAGCGGGATCGGCATTCTTTGCTCTGGAATGGCTGCACAATATAGTCGTGCTGGGATTCCTCATGTATGTGCCGTACTCCAAACACCTCCACGTCGTAACCGCCCTGCCTAACCTCTTTTTCCGCGACGATACAACTATCAAAGGTCGCATCGAAAAATTGGATCTGGAAGATGAAGATGCAGAGACCTTCGGCGTTATCACCATCAAAGATTTCACTGCGAAAGAATTGCTGGACACCATGGCGTGTACAGAATGCGGACGGTGCCAGGAAAATTGCCCAGCCTACAACACCGGAAAACCCCTCAGCCCCAAAAAAGTCGTTCTCGCCATCAAAGATCATATCTTCGATGTGGGCCCGGCCATGTTGAAAGATCCTGAAGCAGAACCTGCCAAAGCCCTTTATGGTGACATCATAWCGGAAGATGTYCTGTGGGCATGYACCAGCTGCCGSGCATGCGAAGAAGTCTGCCCCGTTGAAATYGCACCCATGACCAARCTSCTGGAAATCAGACARGCYCGCGTWCTCATGGAAGGCGACTTCCCCCATGAAGCACAGACAGCTTTACGCGGCATCGAAGGTCAGGGAAACCCCTGGGGTCTGGCACAAGGCGACCGGGGGAAATGGGCCAAGGATTTGGACATCACCACCATGGCGGAAAAATCCGACGTGGAATATCTTTACTACGTGGGCTGCGCAGGATCGTATGACGAACGCTATATCAAAGTGAGTACCGCACTGGTAAAAATTCTCAAAGCAGCCGATGTTTCCTTCTCTATTCTGGGCGACGAGGAAACGTGTACGGGAGACAGCGCGAAACGTATTGGGAATGAATTTCTCGCCCAAATGATGATTCAGTCCAACATCGAAACCTTCAACAACTACGGCGTGAAGAAAGTCATCACGTCGTGCCCCCACTGCATGAACACCATTAAAAACGAATTCCCCGATTTCCAGGGTGAATACGAAGTGATCAGCCACACGGAACTGATTCAGGAACTCATCAAAGACGGTAAAATTAAACCGGATATCTCCGCACTGGCTATGACCGACCAGGTCACCTACCACGACTCCTGCTATCTGGGTCGATWCAACGACATCTTCGAGTCACCACGCAACGTCCTTGCTTCCGCCGTAGGCGAGGACAAGCTGGTGGAAATGGACCGCWACAAAGAAAAAAGTTTCTGCTGCGGTGCAGGCGGCGGACGCATGTGGATGGAAGAAACTATCGGTACCAGCGTGAACGGCGACCGSGCMMRMGAAGCCMTRGSCACCGGMGCRAAAACCRTCGCCACSGCMTGYCCCTTCTGCATGACCATGCTCACCGACGGCATCATGGCGCAAGAAGTCGAAGACGTGCAAGTGCGCGACATAGCCGAAATCGTCGCCGACTCGATTTAATCTCTCCATTCATAGCTATTCTAAAAGACCGAGCCTCCGGGTTTGGTCTTTTTTAATGTTTCTTAACCACAAATTATATAGATAATGCCGAAATTCAATAAAAACTCAGCGCAACTATTCACTTTATCGGGTAGAATGTATATATCTTAAAGATGTGGTGTGYATTCTGTAATACAGTTAGTGACTCTGAAATACAGGGCACTACAGATTAAGGGGGGATCGGCACATGAAGGCGTTAGTGGTTGATGACTYTTATGTCACACGCAAGCTGATTACCAATGCCTTGAGCCGAACTCCCATCCAGCATGTTGACCATGCAGTGGATGGCGAAGAAGCTATCAAAACTCTGGATGACAATACCTATGACCTAATTCTCATGGACTGGAACATGCCCAAAAAAACGGGGCTTGAAGCCGTAACGGAAATCCGGGGTAAAGGTATCGATACCCCCATCATTATGGTCACCACAGAATCAGAGCTGCAGAACGTGCTGAAAGCCATCAAGCAAGGCGCTACAAACTATTTGGTGAAACCATTCAAGCCCAGCGCTTTGGCGCAAAAAGTAAATGATGTTCTTGCTGCCTTTTCAGTCCCAGACGAATCTAAAGAATCCTGATCTTCCCTCCAAAAAAAAGCCACTGCATGTTATTCATGCAACGACTTGATGATCAAATTCTTCCAAACTACTTTAAATCAGCCAGCAATTTTTCCATGGCCTTAACCGCAGCCTCTTTACCTTCCACATTAGATACGCCTACCACACTATTTCCAACGACGGCTATAGCATCATAGAAATCGCCACCCCAGTCGGTAAAACCAACTTCCACGCCCGATACTGCGTCGATAGCTACGCTGTCGCCATAGTCACCGCCGTAGACATTGAACGCTTCAAAAATGGATTGAGCTTCTGCGGTATCTGCGCGCTTACTCACAAACGCTTTTACTTTTCCTGCGCCCTCATGCGTGTACTCGCCCATATACGTATTATTCAGGAAATCCAGGCTCATGGCATCGGCTTTGAAATACTGCACGGAATCCTGAATCAGTCCCTCTTGAGGAAGCCAGTCGATTCCCATCACCATGCCGCCGTCATCCTCAACACGATCCATCAACGCCGTAGCCACACCTTCGCCAGCGGCATCATTTCCCGCGTTGGTCTGGGACGCATTGATATAGCCGTAGTAATTCCCTTTCCAAAAATAATAGTTGGAACCCGTCTTGTATGTTTCCCGGCCTATAGCCAATTTTTCCTGTCCCTGCTCACGTTCCACCGAGTAAATCCCAAACGCGCCCGTGGGGTTCTGCATATCATAAATGAAAATATCCAGGAAATTATCCTGGTTGGCATCGTCTACCATGCTGACCCAACTCAGGCCCTTCACATCATAGGCCATGTATAATTCCGACCGACCGTCAATTTTGTTATACATGGTAGCCACGTTGTAATGCTCAATATCACCTGTCTGCGACCACCCCTCCGGCATCAGTTCGGCCAGCAAAGCATCATCACCAAATTCCCCGGCATCACGAATAGACGTATCCACCGCTTCACCCGGGCCCCCATCACCGTCCCGTTTAGGAGCAGATCCTTCGCCATCGTCCATCTGCATAGCCGGGGGAAGACCCACTTCTTCCGTCGATATCGGAACTTCCTCAGTTAATTCTTCAACTTCTTCGGTAGATTCCTCAATGGAAATGGCTGTGCCCTCTTCGGCGGGAGTACATCCGCTCAGGCCGAAAACAGCCACGGGAAGGGCTAAGGTCATACAAATCAGTAACTTAAGATAGCTGGACACGGTGAACCTCCTAGGTTTCATGCACTTTTGCTCGATGAAACACCAAGTTTACCCAAAATATCCCTGCACTGTCTATTTTTCAAGGTCGGCCCAGGTACAAATACCATTCAATGAGGCACTTTTCATCGGGAAGCGGGTTGACTATAGGGAGATTGGTGCTTTAAGCTTGAATGGTAAAATCACTGTTTTTTATTATGCTTATCGCATGTGTAAACCATAGCGGCTCCGCAAAGGAGACCGTGGGAGGGTTCTAAATGAGTTCCGAAAACACTAACACCATGAATCGCCGTAGTTTCATGAAGACTACAGCGGTCGCCACGGTAGCAGCGGGTACCGCAGCCACCACCATGAACACCAAGCAGACCTGGGCCGCTGATGGTCTGGATCACCGTAACGAACGTCCGGACAAGATGGCCTACCGGAAAATGGGCCGCACAAATTTCATGGGCAGCACATTGACCTTCGGTTGCGGCGCAGCACTCATGGGCGGTAAAGCAACTCGACTCCTGGAACGCGCTTATGAACAAGGCGTGAACCACTTCGACGTAGGTACCACGGTATATTACAAAGGCTCGGAAAAAGAATTGGCTCCGTTCCTGAAAAAGCACGGCGACGATGTATGGGTCACCTCCAAAGCCTTCGCCCGTCAGAGTATGGGACTGGAAAAAGAATTGAAATACACCGTGGAAATGGCGAAGAACGATGCCAAGTATTGGACAAACCTGCTTGAAGGAAGTCTGAAGGATCTGAAGCAGGAACATGTGGATGCGTACTACCTGATGGGAATCGGTAATCCTATGGCCGTGGCTAATGATGAACTACACAGCGAATTCTTGAAGGCCAAGGACGCAGGTAAAGTAGATCACTTTGGCATCAGCACCCACAAACGCGCAGCCGCCTGTCTGCAAGCCGCTATCGACTGCGGATGGCACAGTTTGGCCATGATCGCCATTACCCCCGGCGGCTGGTATGACTGGGACCTCAAAGGCCTGCTTCCCGGAACTTCGCCCATGAAAGATATTCAGCCATTTCTCAAGAAAGCTCGTGATGCCGGCATTGGTCTGGTAGGTATGAAAGCAGGACGGTTCATCGCTCCTGGTACAGCAATGGGTAAAGGCGACGAAACCGCTTTTGATCAGTTTTACCCCGCCAGCTTTCAGAAAGAACCGCTTTCACCGTTCCAGAAATCGTATGCATTTGTACTGGAACACGGAATGGACACGGTAAATGCCGACATGCAAAACTTCAAGCACTTTGAAGAAAATCTCATTGCGGCTCGTGATTCAGCCAAATTCGCCAGTCATTTCGCCTAGGCGATTTATACTCTAATTACATAAAGGACGCATCCTAATCGGATGCGTCCTTTTTTATATTTCCATACTCCATCCATAGTATAGTGCTAAATATCGACATCGTCTGAACATGCCGAATTTAAAACGAAGGAACCCCCCATGAATTCAACGATATCTCGCCCGGTTATTATTGCTGCTCTCGTCATCACAACGGTAAGTACRCTTTTTGCCTTCGACACCTTCGCTCAGGCTGGAAATCTCGCCGACGCGAATACGTACTGGTGTCCCATGCGCGGTGCTCCGTGTGGACTGGACGATTACCAAGGTGCTGGAAAATGTAATGATTGTAAAATGCCGCTGGTCACCAAAGCCAGATATATTGAACACAGCAAAGCCATTAAGGAAAACCAGATGACGTTGGGTGTCATCTTGTATGAAGGCTTCGAAATTCTGGACGTGTTCGGCCCCGTGGAAATGTTCGCCTATGCAGAACGCCTCAAACTGGTCATGATTGCCGAAGAGGCGGGGATGGTGAAATCAGGACAAGGCGTGACCGTCRTCGCGGATTACAGTTTCGACAACGCCCCTGATCTGGATATCATCTTGGTGCCCGGAGGTGCTGGCACGTTCACGGAATTATCCAACGACACTTACCTTTCCTTCCTTCAGGAACGCGCACCCAAAGCCAAAATTACCACCTCGGTATGCTCTGGCTCCGCTCTGCTGGCCAAGGCAGGTATCCTGGACGGGAAACGGGCTACATCCAACAAACAATTTTTTGACCTGGCCACGGAACAAAGCGACAAAGTGGACTGGGTTTGGGAAGCCCGCTGGGTCGATGATGGCAACGTCATCACCTCCTCCGGCGTATCGGCAGGTATGGACATGGCACTCCACATCATCGAACGCCTCTTCGGTACCGAAACCGCCGAAGCCATCGCCATCGGCACCGAATACACATGGCACCGCGATGCCGACGTAGACCCTTTCGCGAAATTGATTAAGCGGTAGGTACCTCGTGGCAAAAGAAAATATGGATACAAAAAATACCGGAGAGAAACCGGAAGAAAATAAACCGACTAGAAAGAATCGTAAAAACCGAGTCTTTTTTGTAATCACAATTATAGTAACTGCAGCATCGTTTATGGAATTCAGATGGATAAGCTTACAAGCTCGCCACCTACAACGGGAAATGATTAGCGAAGGGCGAATCGAATTACTGACAATCAATCTGTAATGCTCTATTAATAATGGACAGTCAATCCGAGGACGAGTGGAAACAAACGCAGAGTTTTGGGCGTGATGATCTACTCGTGCTGGCCAAGGTCGCCGACCAAGCCCACACGTGGACCGTTGAGAATACCGTCCGGAAAACCGACGAGATCGTAGCGTAGCGTGAATTCACGTTACCGTATCTCCGCGAAATGGCTCCAAGGCTACGTCTAAGTAATCGTGACGTAGCTGGATGTACCGCACCGTTACACCCCTCCCCAACCCATCCAAGTACAGGAGAATTACGTCATGACGAAATGCGTTACACCCCGGTTTGTTCTTGGAGAAACATTTTCCACGACGAATGCTCAGAACACCTTAAACCAAGAAGATGTGCTTGCCGCAATGGCACGACATCATCACGGCGATTGGGGTGATCTCTGCGAAGAAGACAAAGCGATGAATGAACAAGCCGTCGAACACGGTCAGCGAATCTTTTCCGCCTACCACGATTTCGACGGCATCAAGTTCTACATCATCACCGAGCACGATCGCTCGGTGGCCACGGTCCTCTTACCTGAGGATTATTGACCCGCCGCCGGTTGGACCTCCAGCCGGCTTTTTTTGTGTTGGGCGACACTCCGGTTAGCAACCGTTTTATCTTTTAAATCCACCCTCTGAATGAATTACTTGTCCAGTAATCCATTCAGCATCTTCACTTGCTAAAAATCCAATCAGTTTTGCTGTATCTTTCGGTTTTCCAATTCGTTTCATTGGAAATTGTTTCATTAACGCATTTCTTAATTTTTCATCCATCCAACCAGTATCATTCGGTCCAGGATTAACTGCGTTAATTGTAATGTTTTTTGATGCAATATCTTGGGATAAAGTATAAGTCAAAGTTTCAATTGCTCCTTTCGTAATCGCATATGCTATTTCGTTGGGCATTTGACCAAGTGATTGTCCTGATGATAGATTTATAATTCTTCCATTTTTATTAAACGCAAATTGCCTAATAAATTCAAGGGTCAATAAAGTAGTCGCTTTTAAATTGACTTCGTAATGTTTGTCTAATTCTTTTCCTGTCAAATTGTCAATTGTTGTTTGAGTACTATAAGTCGCATTATTTACCAATACTAATGGGCGACCTAATTGCTTTTTTACTTCACTAAATAATGTTCCGATGGCATTTTCTATTGACAGGTCTAGTTCCAGTTTTGCGCACTTTACTCCAATATCCCTAATTTCCTGCTGAATTAATTCGGGCTCATTTTCACTTATTTTCCAAGGCATTTGATTGTCATATTCAGTCCAGTAAGTGAAAAATATGTCAAATTCTCTTTTTGCTAATTCACAGCAAATTGCACGCCCAATTCCTTTTATTCGACTTACTCCTGTTATTATTGCAATTTTTCTATCCATAGAATATTCTCGTTTCCTAGGGTGCATGAGTTTGAATGGCGGAGAGAGGGTAATTCGCTCCCCCACGCACCGATTTCGCGCAACTGGGTTAAGTGATTATAATGAAACGATTTTATCTATACAATTCCCCAGGAGGCAATTTCCCGTGCAACGGAGGTAGCGTAAAGTAAAATCTGTAGAGCATTACACCTCGCCACGCTGTCCGATTGGTGGACGAACCGGAAAAGTATTTCCTGATTTGTTTTGAGTGCGGGGAAATCGAATTTTCAAATGGGAAAAAAGACATGATTCGTTTTGACCCTTACGAAACGGAGCGTCGTGACCTCTTCAACGCTACTATTACTCGCCTAGAGATGATTCCTGCGCCGGATAGTTGCTATGAATCTTTAGATGTGATCGCGAACGATCCAGATACATCATCAGAGTAATAGATTAGCTCTACTATTTATTGTTACGAAAAAACACCCTTCGGAGTTATTATCTCCGAAGGGTGTTTTGGTTTAAATACTATTAAGTAATCAGTCAGCCGTGGCGTTTTCTTTATCGAATACCGCCTGACATTTTTCACAGGTGCCCGTAGCAGCCATGAGTTCTTCGTCATTCAGATCGAATCGGTTGCTGGCGGACTTCACGTTATCCAGTGTATAGGACAACCAGCCTTCCAGCAATTCGCCGCCCACACCTGCTTTTACGTCCACGGACGAATCAGGGTTTGCGGCGTTCATGTCGGAGTTGTCGTAGGTGGCGGTCATGGTGACCACGGTACCCTTAGGCGCTTCCAGCGGTTCTACTAAGGTGTAGTTGAAGTGCCAGTTCATGTCGAACCGGGGAATATCCACCAGGACTTCCTCTGACCCATCGGGCAACGCCGCCGTAATCTTCACGCTCTTACCGCGTTGACGCACCACCGGGTTCACCGAAATAATGGACCCATCGGATTCAAACGTGAAGCTGGACGATGCCGTCGTGCTGTCGCTGCCTGCGGGAATAGTGAAATCGTCGTTAGCCATGCGGTCAATCATTACAGGGGTGAGACCTGCACCGTCGGCAAACTTCAGACCGAACTTGGTTTCAGAATCGAACTCTTCCCAGCCCGCTTCTTTGGTGTAGTAAATGCGAACCTTCACAGCCTCGCCTTTTTTAATCAGATACCCGTGACCTTCCGGTAACGCCACCGTGGAATTTCCCGTGTGGTACGTTCCCAAGGGACCGCCGTTGATTTCCATGGTCAGGAACGTATCGGTTGGCTTGGCTTCAGCGGCCACTACCCATTTGTCCGAATCGAAATCGGTAGCCACTTCAAACTCGCGCACGAAGTCCGCTACGTTTTCACCCAGTACATACTCGTCCAACTGAATGATATGGTCGGGCGTACCGATAGCCCAGTCGCCCCACTCCTTCTCCATCTTGAATTCGCCGTCACCCGGAGGATATCCAGCTTCGATCCATTCCACGAAGATATCTTTTTCATTCTGGGTCAGGTTTTTTCCGTTCAGGTATTGCGTAGAAGTGCTGGCTGGCCAGGGAGGCATAGTGCCCAGTTCAATGTGGGTCTTCATGTTCTTGGACCACTTTCGCATGGCACCGTGGGTCATGAGCGCCATAGGTGCTGCGCCGCCGGGCCGATGACATTCCATGCAGCGGTTCTCGGTGATTTTACCGATTCCGCCAGTCCACGTTGCCGCCAGGGTCTGACCTTCCAGCCAGGCAGGAATGAATTCAGGTTCAGCATCGGCGATGGGCATGGGAGGAGGTCCGCCAAGGTCGATGGCTCCCTGCACCGGACTGCTGGCACCTTCCACATAATGCACGCCTTGAAGTTTATATGCATCGGCAGCGCGTTTTTCCAGACGCTTCAGCGCAGCGGGAAAATCTTCGTCGGTCTTGGTATCGTTGCAGAACTGACAGCAGCTTTCCCATGTCAAATCCAACATTTCCCAAAGCGTGTTGCCTCCTGGGCTAATCTCGTCGGTCACGGGACACCAGATGGCGCTCATGCTATGAATAAAATTCAGTTCCCAGCGAACCTGCTCTGCATTGGCATGATATTTTCCCGGGTTGGCATCGAATTTGGCTTTGCTGCCTTCATCGGATTGGCCGTAGGTTACACCCTCGTGCGTGTAGGTCGGCAAACTTTCATCCGCCACTTTACCTGTCACGGGATCGAATTGTGCCGGCTTAATTTTCTCGGATATTTTTACCTTATCCAATTGCACCGCATCGGGGGGCAACTGGGCTACAGTGGTCCCGGCGACGAAACACGCCAGCACTGCCGCTATCAAAACTGATTTCTTCATGAAACAACCTCCTGTGTATAAAACCGAAAATTCGGTTATTTTATTCAAAAAACGGAACGAATTCGTCTATTATCCCATAATTTATTGGGGCAATGCCAAGGTTACCAGCTTGGACGCTTTACGCATACCGCCTACAGCCATGGTTATGTACTGTCGTCCATTGATGGCGTAGGTCATAGGTGTGCCTGTGGGACCGCCGGGCACAAAAAAGCTCGCGGTCAGAACCAATACCGCCAGCAGATAAATCCAATAGCTGAGCATGTTCATATACGGAAAGACCATGTCTCTGGCACCGACCATCAAGGGAATAAGATAATTGCCGAAACCGCCGAGAAATAAGGCCGTTAGCAAGTAAATCACCATGATCATGCCGTGCATGGTGACAA
>NVWG01000057.1 GCA_002746185.1 Candidatus Hydrogenedentota bacterium | reverse complement strand
TTGTGTATACATGGGCGAGACGCCCATGACCCGAGGGGAGGATGGGCTTTCTTCGTTGCGCGGGGGGCGGGGCGTGGGTACGGTGATTGGCTGTGGCGAGGAGGATAGTTTGTGTATACATGGGCGAGACGCCCATGACCCGAGGGGAGGCGGCAGTCTTCTTCATGGAAAGGTGCCTGTCCCGCGAACGGGGTACATAGCTGTTGCGTTTTGGTGGGTGGGTGAATTATTTGTGCGGGGCGACGGTGAAGGTGATGTCGCCTTCTCGGTACCATTTTTCCTCGAACTCTTCGCCGTGATCGTCTTCTTGGTCGCGGCTTACGCTGTAGACTACGTATTCGCCGTTGTCTTTGATGCGGTAGCGAATGGGCTGGCCGGGTCCGGCGAAGTAGTCTTCGGGGACGCGATCCAGGTAGTCCGGCACGAGGGCATCCAGCGTTTCGGGCAGCGCGTCGTGAGCGAGGCGGTATCGTTCCACCGCCAACGCGGCGATTACGATGTCGAACTGGGTGCGAATGCGGGATTCGGATTCCCAGGATCGAGCTATGGCGGGAGATAGAATGGACGACATGGGCGCAAATACGAAAACACCGTTCGTATAATGCTGCTCTTCCTCGATACGTAGCGAGTCGTTCCATGTCTCACGTTTTGCAGAAAAGAACCGCTCAAATTCTAGTCCCGTTGCCATATATTCTGCTGCGGAAGAAGATGCTAATTGGCGTAATGGCGACAATGTCGAGTGAAGTTCGTTTTCTATCACGCCCAGTTGAGTGAAGATCCCGACGATATTCAGGGCCATGGTGCTCTCTCCAATTGTGGGACGCTGCAGCATCTGGTTGGTTTCATCTGTATCGAACTGGCTATCGAAGGCGTGCTGAAGGCGCACCAGGTCCGGTTCGGACAACTCGGTGAGGTTCAGCACCTGCTCCAGTGCGCCTTGGGCCATTCCTATGATAGCGATACGTACCAGCGCAGATATGAGTATGGGTTCGTTCTCCAACGAATCCGCCAACGGGTGCATCGCCAGCACGCTATCCACGGCCTTGGACGGTTCATCCTGCATGACCCAATGGAGGGCGTCTACATTCAAATCCCGGGCCAATCCGCGCAATCCGGCCAGATAGGGAATCATCACATTGAAGCCATCTGTCAGGTCGACAGGATAGCGGCTCAAGGGATTATCTCGTGCTGCCAATTCTTTGAGCCTGGGTGCCACATGACTGGTTACGTGTTCCCAATATTCTTCCGTGGCTTCTCGGACATCGTCCGGGATGGGTTCGCCTCTGCCAATCTTGGCCTCCCCGACTACCATGATATTGGCGTAGGGTGCATATTCCCTTTTTTCGATAGCATTGGCGCTATGTTCGTATCGCTCCACGATCATGTTGTGAAATGCGCTGTACTTCTCCGCTTTTATTTTCTCCGCCGCCATGTATTCCCAGGCAACATTTTCTTCATCTGGCACGGCGGGATACCATGCGTCCAGTTCATCCAGCGTGACGGGATATCCGTGACTGCGCCACAGGGCTTCGTAGGCGGGACGATGTGGGAAGCCAAGCCACAGGGAAGCGAATACGATGCCGATCCCGACTACGGCAACTCGTTTTTCCCGTGTGGTCATGGCTTTCCACATCGGCAGTAAAGGGACAGACGCGGGTCTCTGTTTCGGCAGGGTGCTGTGCCGCTTCTTATGAACATCAAAGAGGGTGGCGAAAAAGGGCAGGGGAAGCAACGCGCCCAGACCCAGACAGGTATAGATTCCTGGGACGTACCACGACAAGGACGGGTACGGTTCGGGAATAGAAGCGACAAAGGAACCCAGGAGAACCCAACTTAGGAGCGCCCAGATACCTGCCCACAGCACAATGACACGGGAGGAAATTAGCCGCATTTTCCAGGCGCGTATGAATGACGATGCACATAGTGCTATGAGGAAAATGGACTCGCACAGGAGGAAAATATATGGAATGTCATTGCCTCGTACTCCCAACCCCCACAGAATAGGAACCAGACTCGCCGAAAAGATAATGATGGGTATGAACATACGTGTGGAAATGGCGAGGAGCATCCAGGCTGCCAAGCCGAATAATATGCCTCGACTCAAGAGCGTCCACGCGACTTCCCGCAGGGAGGTGACTCCCACATCCAAGGCTTGGGGGATGATTTCGAAGAGGAAGGTGGTACCTGGCAGGGTGAAGTGCAGGATCATGACGAAAGTCAGCGTAGGCAGCAGGAGGAGGGCGTTGGCCACCATGCGCGCCGAGGCGATTTGCTCGGTGGTGACGGGTTGGAGATAGGTGTAGCCCGGCAGTCCTTTCGTGCGGCGGAACGGCAGGATGCCCATCTTGATTCCGTGTGCTCCGGCACCCACCAGCAGTCCAATGAAGGGAATGAAGGCAAAACCGAGGCGTATGTTGCTGAACGATTGATCCAGCGATTCTTTGTATATCCATGTCGCGCCCATGAGYCCCAGCGTCACCACCACCGTCACGATGGGCAGGAGAAAAAAGGACCTGCGCATGTGCAGCCATACCTGGGCCGCCATGGGGGAATGGAACGGCTTTTGCTTTCCAATTGTGGGGACATTCAGGTAACGATGCCATTGCCAAATCTCCGGGATGCCGTAGTGCTTTCCTATACGAGCGGCACGAACGACAGCCACGGACAGGGCGTATACCACGAGTATGAATACAACCAAACCTGCCACCGCGATTTCGGGGGCGTCTATAAGGTAGCGCGGCAGATCTCGAACGGATTCAATGAACTTGGGGGCGCCCCTATTAGCCCGAGATACCATTCTAAACAGAGATACGATTCCGCCAACAATACCCAACCCCATCAATAGGCTGGTGAGCCCGGAGAAGACAATGCGCAGCCAATCCACCAWCTGCAACCCCAGATAAAGAACTACCATGATCAGCACTATTCCGATTCCAGGTACGTCCTCCAGAATGAGATTCGATACGGCCACGAGCAGCGCCGTGGCTAAAAGCAAAAAGAGCGTGCGGAGTACAAGAGAAATGGCCACAGGGATGTAGGTCGGTACGGGCAATTGCAGTATTCGGCTGGAATATCCCCCGCGCAGCACTCCTTTGTGGTCCGGGTTCAGGATCAGCAGTGCAGCAATCAACAACGGAGGCCCGAGAACCAAAAGCCATTTCAGATCGTCATCGTGTTGGACGAATTCATTGTTCGCTCGAAACCGAAAGGACAATAGAGCCAGCGCGCCTCCAATGGAACAAAACAGGGCTATCATACCGCCTACCCGGCATTCTTCCCACACCAGTGCTTTGACTTTATTCATCATTATGCTGAGTTCTCCTGCGATAGATTCCGGCTATGCATTGGTAGTTGTTTGTCGATTGGCATGGACTCGGGCTATGAACACGGTGTTGAGGGACGGGGTGGTTTCATCCAGAATGCGTGCGCCCAGGCCTTCAAGCTGTTGGCGGGTGGCGTCGGCTTCACCATGACATACCACCGCCCACTCCCGGCCTTCGCCCTCTATATGCAGCACGCAGTCCAGTTCGGGAAAGGCATCTACCCCTTCCGGCAGTTCCACCACCCTGCGCTGATGAGTGGCGCGCAGTTCTTCCATGGGCATCAATAACTCCAGATGCCCTTGATTAAACATGGCCACGTCGTCCACCACCCGCTCCACTTCATCCAGCAGGTGGGACGAAAACACGACGGTACGGCCTTCTTCCGCAACGGAGCGCACCACCACGCCGAGAATATCGCTGCGGGATACGGCATCCAGTCCGGATGACGGCTCATCGAGGAGCAGCAGTTCGGGACGATGCGCCAACGCCATGAGTAATCCCGCACGGGCTTTTTCGCCTCGGGACAGGTTGCGAATTTTCGCATCGGGGGACAGTCTGAATTTAGTAAGGAGCTGCTGCGCGTAGTCCTCATCCCAATCGGCGTAGAACGCTCGTGTATAGCGCATCAATTCTTTCACGCGCATCCATAACGGCAGGTCGCGATCTTCGGAGAGGTAGCCGATGCGCGCCAGCACTCCTGCCGGGTCACGAGAAGGTTCCGATCCGAATAAGGTGATTTCACCTTGGTCCGGACACAGGGACCCTAGAAGATGTTTGATGAGAGTAGTCTTGCCCGCGCCGTTTTCTCCTACCAGACCGAACACGCGCCCCTTCTGTACCTCGAAACTTACATCGTCCAACGCGCATTTCTTGCCGTAGTTGTGCGAAACGTGACTGACCTTGATAACGGATTCCATGAATCAATCTCCCTCTTCTTCTTGTTTGGTTTGTTCCAATGCTTTCCAGCGATCCTGCAGTAGGTTGATGAGCTGCGTTTTGTCGAATCCCATATTGATTCCTTCTACTATCAGCACATCCAGACGCTTACCCAAAATTTCACGGCACACTTCCTCGGTGTACGGGGTGACTTCTGCGGATACGAAAGTGCCCGCGCCGCGTTTTTTGTAGACCAAGCCTTCGGTTTCTAGTTCGCGGTAAGTTCGCACGACGGTGTTTGGATTGATGACGAGCTGCTGGGCGAGCTGGCGCACGGAAGGAAGTTCGCCGTCGGGCTTAAGGCGTCCAGTGGCGATAAGAGTCTTTATTTGCTGGACAAGCTGGGCATATATGGGGGTGCCGTCGCCCTGTGAGATGGTCAAATGGAGCATATATGGGAGCCTTGTGTGGTGACGCGCCTAGTATCACTGTATCGATAGTGTAATACACTTTATTTTTTATGTCAAGGCCTATTTTCGCTTGTACTTAAAAATACAAGCAAGGTGTTTTGAGATAGGAAATACGGGCTACAACAGGAATTCGTAGATCTATTCTAGGTTTAAATCATACGCGTAACGACAGTGATATCTATTATTCTGCGGGAAATAAATACATCATCAAGGTGTCGATTTGTGAGAAATCAGGAATTATTAAATCGGCACCGGCATTGATTAAGCGATTTCGTTTTTCCGGGCACAATCCACCTTCCCCCTCATWCGAAGCGATACCGACGGTGATCCCATCGAGTTTTCGTGTTTCGCGAATTTCTACGGGACCGTCGCCAAAGGTAATAAGCTCATCGCCTTTTAGATTATGCTCGGTCATGATTTCTTTCAGGACTTTCTTYTTAGAATAYTTTTTWATATCCCCGACAGAACCGTAAATTCTTCCTTCAAACAGATCTGCGTACCCCATTAGTTCTGCTTCTATTATCACGTCGCCTACATCGGTACCGCTGGCGAGATATAATTTTACGCCTTTATCATGCAGTGCTTGTAATACTTCTTTTACCCCTGTTATCAGCCAATCATCTATAGGTGATTCATTTGATTTTATTTTTTCGATCCGCTCGTTGATTCCCACCATAAGTTCATCGTTATAAATCTTTTTGTATCCTTGGGGATCCAGGATATGGGATTCATGTATCATCCCAAATTCTTTGACCAATTCTACCAGTGATTCCATTTGCAATATGGTCTGAATACCTGTTGATTCATCTATAAATTCCGTGACGCGATTCTCAATGGCTGTGTATTCCTCTTCACTCAGCGTATGTTTGCCCTCACCAACGATGGCCTTCATCATCACCGGGAACATTATTTCTTCCCAACCCTGACGGAGAGTAGAAATGGTGCCATCATGATCAAAAACGGCGTGGGAAATGGTGCCAAAATTCAAGCCTTCGCGAAATACCTCAATATTGCTGTCTTCATGAAAAATGCTACTCGACATTACGTATTTATCTCCAACCTTTGATGTTATTTCGGGGTACACCGTTGTTATTGAGCGCTACGACCGGAAGGCCTCTACCACAAGCCCCGTACTTTCCATCCGCTTCGATACCGCCGTTTCAACAGCTTCGTCGCGGCGGAGTTGTTTTTGAACCGTAGACGTTTCGCGTTCCACTCMAGGGTTTCGCCGGGAAAACGATTCGCTACRTTTGCCAACARCACGGCCTCGGTCATGGGTCCTGAGAAATCGAAATTCGCTCCGGCAACTCCATTCCCCATAGACGCTTCTACAAACTCGTGATAGTGATTCCGTGTCTTCAATTCCGGCACTGGATAATTCTCGAATTTTTTCTTGGGATACAGCTCCGGCATCAGATAGTGGGGAATAACCATGGTGCCCTCTTCGCCGATGAGCATGGAACCGCTGGGCGGGAGTTCGTAGTCCGCCGGAAAATGAGGAGACCGATGCGTATCGGGTTTCTTTCCTCCATCCGACCAGGAGCCGCGAATGGTTTTGCCCGTAGTCATCGCCGTACCGGGAAATTCGTAGTCTACCTCTACCCACGCGGGATGCACATCGTCACTGTTGCTCTCCGCGCGTGCGGAGATCGTATTGGGCGCACCCATATCCAGCGCACCAAACACGGAATCGAAAATGTGACAGCCGAAATCTCCCGTCGCCCCGCCGCCAAAATCACGATGAATCCGCCAATTGAATGGATGATACTCCTCTTTTAAAAATGGACGTTCCGGCGCGGTACCGAGCCACAAATCCCAATCCACATGTGCCGGAATGGGGTCTGAACCCGCCGGACGCCGTTTGCTTTCGTTGGTATACGTAGCGGAACTCCAGGCATGCCATTCTTTGACTTTGCCGATAGCTCCTTCTTTCGCCCAAATCACGGCGGTGCGATAAAAATCATGGGAATGAATCTGAATACCCATCTGCGTCGCCACGCCTTTACGCCGGGCAGCCTCGGTAAGTTTTCGGGCTTCATACACATCATGGGTCAACGGTTTCTCGCAGAACACATGCTTCCCTTTGCGAATGGCCGTCATGGAAGCCGGTGCGTGGGTATGGTCGGGGGTCGATACACTCACCGAGTCTATATGCCGCTCCTCCTGCTCCAGCATCTCCCGCCAATCGCGGTATAGCCGCGCACCCTTATATCGTTCTGCGGCGGCCTTGAGGTTATTTTCATCGATATCACAAAGGGCAACAATGTCTACCTTACCGCTACTGTTTATCTGACCCAGGTCATACGCCCCTTGTCCGCCCACGCCGATAGCGGCATGCTGTAGACGACTAGACGGCGGTGCAGCAAAACTCAGGTTGGGTACGATAAGAGGCCCGGCCACCCCGGCGGCAATAGTCCCTTTAATAAACGAGCGACGTGATATTTCATTTTTCATTCTGGTCTTACCTTCCTTGATTCAGGATCTGTATTCTTTCTATTTCAAATCACCATGAAACCAAATACCATTCATACATCCTCTCGAAGGCGGATAGTTTTCCGGAGATATCAAAAGGCCGATATTTTTATTGCTGAAATTACTATGCTATTGCGATTTCATTCATGATAACCACTTCCGGCGGGCCCGCCAGAAGCCCACCGATTCTAGCGCCAAATGCCGCGTAATGATCGGATTGGGAATGGGCACCCAGTGCGTCTTTATCGTCATAACGCTCCATGATCACGGCGGTATTGGGTTCCTTCTTTGAGAAACTCAGTGAATACAAATGATTGCCTTCTTCTGCCGCCACCCCTACCGCTATTTCTTTAAACGCTTCCGTAAATTCATCTGCTTTACCGTCCTGAAGAGGGATTTTTGCTATTACCGAAATCATGGTAKTACTCCTRTATGGCTTGACCYTNAGSTTNCGTAATGATTCTCACAGTTTACCCTGCGKKRTGAACCAGCCTCAAATTGSTTTATTTAACCAATACGTACAAAACACACACATGCCCAGAAACATGCTATACTCATGTTTGGTCAGTCTCCTTTTTGGACGTTTTCCGTAAAGGATTCCTAAACTCCAATGGAGTGCTATCTTAGCAACTTCGCCGGAGGCTGGCCTTCTCATTTCATCTCCTACCCATGTACCCTGGTGGGCTGGCTCATTGATAATGAACTTGTACTCATCATCGGAGTTATTCTCGTGGGTCATATCGGTATGGACCGGGCATTCGGCTACGGGCTGAAATACCCGACAGCTTTCAAGGATACTCACTTCAATCGCGTTTAGTTTTATAGTCGCCTTTGGTATACAATCGGTGCCATGTATCATCTTCATTCTAAACCCATTCGATTCGTAGCGCCCATGCCCATCTGGAAAATAGGTGTATGGGTATCTTGCGTTGTACTATTGACTGGCTGCGGCAATACGACTCTTCCACGGGAAGGTGAACCTACCCCCCATTCCGAAGAATTTGGTCATCTCCCCGATATTACTTTTCTAAGTCACGATCYTTTCACCCAGTCTACCCACCTGAATGCGACTTGGAATGGGGTTTCGCTGATTCAGGAGGATGCCTCAAGCGAAACCTTATCGATGCGCTGCCGCCCAGGTACCGATCCAGCCGCGACCACACTGCGATTCTTGCTGCCTCTTCATCGATACAACTTTTCAGGTGGTGTTCGGTTATCCCCGGAAAATCTCTATCCGGTAAATCTTCAAATATCAGTGGCGACTTCATCCGATTCCCCACAGGAGCCGCTCATAGATGCCATCTTGCAGCCGGGTCAACTCCTGACATTCGATGAAGCCATTGAAAACACGTCTTCCAATTCATCTCTTATCATTCGATGCGGACTGCCGCAGCAAGCTCCGGATAATACCCACGCCAATCTGACGTTTTCACATCTGGCTTTGGAAGGCTGGTATGAATAAACCTGGATTACCTAATCTAATGATGCTGCAATTCACCAACATAATGGTTTTGATTGGCGTTATGTTGCTGATTGCGCCTGTAACTTATGCGCAGTCGAAGTCGGATGGCAATAAAAATCCCTACAACGTGGTGCTGRTTCTYRTTGACACACARCGGGCWGCWAAYTTTTCCTGYTATGGATACGARCGYRTCACTACGCCYAACATCGACATCTTGGCTAAGCGAAGCACGTTATTTACCAACGCCGTCAGCATAGCAGGTTCTACACCGCCAGCTATGTCGGCTATCATGACCGGACGTCTGCCCTTTTATCCTGCCGATCAGCCATGGACTACTCAAACGGTTCACGGACATACCCGCTTTTGGAAAGATGGGGAACAATTGGGATTGGCGTATTCGCAAAACACGTTGGCAGAGCTGCTCCAATCGCATGGATATGCCACAGCCGGATTTATAGCCAATCCGTATGTGGCGAAAACTTTTCACTTTGATCAAGGCTTTGATGAATACAAGGAACTGCTGTCCAAGCGCGGGTATGGTTCCGGAGAACGGGTATCCAACGAAGCTGTCCGTTGGCTGGAAGCGCATCAAAGCTTGTCTGAAAAACCATTCTTCATGTATCTGCACTATATGGATCCACACACGCCGTATCTCCCGCCCTACCGTTTCAGAAACGCCTTCCCCTATCCTCGTGTGGACGGAAAAAGCGATGAGGAAATCGACTGGATCTGGTCGGAAGGAAATAATATTCCAGACAAACAGCTTGCGTCTTTTCAGGAACACGCGCGAGGACTATACGACAGCAGCGTACTCTATGTGGACTATGCTATCGGGAAAGTGCTGAAGGCTCTGGAGAAATCCGACCTTTTCAAGGATACTATTATCGCCATTGTGTCAGACCACGGCGATGAGTTTATGGAACACGGCGGCACGACGCATAAAGGAACCTTGTACCAGGAAATAACGCGTGTCCCGCTCATCGTACATGTCCCGGGATCCGGTCCGCAGGAAATCAGCACTCTGGTTCGAAATTTCGATGTTATGCCCACCCTGCTGGACTATTCAGGAGTCCTGGATTCGTTAACCTCAGATGCCGATGCAGTCTCTCTCCGTCCTTTGATGGAAAAGAAAGTTCAATCGCTCGACCTGACTGCGTTTGCCAATTTCACGTCCACCTCCCATCCGCACTATAGAATGATACAGACGGAATCGCATAAACTAATACAGAATGGCGGCGACAATCTAAATCAGTGGGAACTTTACGATATCCGGAAGGATCCATTGGAAACCAATAATATTTACGACCAAGAACCTGCAATCGCCCAAGAGTTAATAACTACCCTCGACGCGTATCTGGTAAAATTGCAGCAAGAAACTGAAAACGCGGCACCCTTGACCGTCCCATCAATAGAAGGAAGCGAAATTGATGACGAAATGATTCAACAGTTAGAAGCACTGGGCTATTTGAACAACTAGACAAACTCACCAACAAGGAATCATCATGAAAATGCATTATGTAMGCAAACTCTCCCTCTCCCTGRTTTTACTCCTGAGCTTCAATACGGGATTGGCATTCAGTGCTGACTCCAGTTTGTTTGATGGTGCCCCTCCTGCGCCTCCAGGATACGAAGATCATCTTAAAGCGCAAGCTGCCGTGATAATGGGTAAGGTGCCGATCATGTCACAACCCAAAACCATTCCAGATACGATTCGGGTGACGAAAGACATCGTCTATGCCTCACCGGGTGGCAATGATTTGAAACTGGACGTGTTTTCACCCACGGACAGGGGAGATTCTCTCAAACCTATCTTGCTGTTTATTCATGGCGGCGGATGGACGAAGGGGGAGAAAGAGGATTATCTTTTCTACAATGTAGCTTTCGCCCAGGAAGGGTATGTGACCGCATCGATGCAGTATCGTTTTTCCCCGGCCTWTAGATTYCCGGCKGCRGTACAGGATACGAAATGCGCCATMGCCTGGCTGAAAAAGCATGCGGCAGAATTTGGCGGCGACCCGGATCGTATAGCGCTGATAGGCGGATCGGCGGGAGGCCACTTGTCCCTCATGGGTGCAWACTCTTSAGACCCCTCGCTGGATTGCCCGGAACTTCCCGATGGTATCGACACCCGCGTGAAGGCAGTAGTGAATTTTTACGGCGTAGTGGATTTCACCACATCGATTGCCAAGGATGCTCGGGAATTAAAGAAATTCATTGGGAAATCATACGATGAAGCACCGGACCAATACGCTCTGGCATCGCCTATCCATCATTTAACGAAAGACGACCCTCCCACTCTGACGTTTCACGGTACGATAGATGAATTGGTGCCTGTTGCTCAAGCCGATTTGCTTCACCAGCGCCTGGATGATCTGGGCATTCCGAATTATTACGACCGCATAGAAGGATGGCCCCACACCATGGACATGGCTAAACCTATCAATGACCGAGCCCGGTATATCATGGAGAAATTTTTCCAAAAACATTTGAAAAACTAGGCAATCCCTGTTTGTCGTTCATTCTTACGCTTGAGCTGCAGGTTGCAATGGCAATAGAAGGTGTCTAAACTGAATCCTTGTTTTCATTCCACACTAATTGACTGGAGATCCTATCGTGCAAACTTCCCTTCGCTTCGTTCTTTCAGCATCCATCCTCCTTCCGCTCATTGCAGTCTCTCCCCAGGCCGCTGCTGAAACGGCGAAAGGGGTG
Organism: Candidatus Hydrogenedentota bacterium; assembly: GCA_002746185.1. Lineage (GTDB taxonomy): Bacteria > Hydrogenedentota > Hydrogenedentia > Hydrogenedentales. Next base: position 13,415 of record NVWG01000057.1, on the reverse strand, counting down.
GTCTATCATGACGCAAACGGAAACGCTGAACGTGATCGGGGAGAAAAGGGACTGGCTGGCGTATATGTATCGAACGGGGATGATGTTATCGCTACTGACGAGAAAGGGCAATACAGTCTTGAGATAAGCGACGATGCAGCGGTGTTTGTTCTCAAACCCTCCGGGTGGCGTCCTGTACAGGATGAAAACGGTATTTCCAGATTTTATTATATTCACAAGCCCAACGGATCGCCTGATGCCCGGTTCACCACCAAGGGTGTTTCGCCTACAGGTCGTTTACCAAAATCTATCGACTTCCCTTTGTACCCTCAGGAGGAACCGGATACCTTCAAGATGATTTGCTTTGGCGATACACAACCTCGCAATCAGGAAGAAGTAGRTTACATTGCCCATGACGTGGTGAAAGACCTGGTGGGGTTTGACGCGGCTTTCGGTATTACGCTGGGAGATGTTGTGTTTGATAATCTGGCCATGCTGGAACCACTGGAACGGCTTGTCGCTACCATTGGCGTACCCTGGTACAACATTCATGGGAACCACGACACGAATCGGAGAGCGGAAGGTGATAGTGACTCAGACGAAACATGGGAACGTCTGTACGGGCCCACGTACTATTCCTTCGACTACGGTCAAGTGCATTTCGTGGCACTGGACAACATCGCTTGGGAAGGCAAAGGGAATTATCACGGGGAGTTGGGAGCGAAACAATTACGGTTTCTCAAGAATAATCTGGCGCGTGTCCCCAAAGATAAGCTGGTCGTTCTTCTTATGCATATACCTATTATTTCCATGACCGACCGGGAAACGGTGTACGACATTCTCGACGATCACCCTAATGTATTTACGATCTCCGCCCATTGGCATCGGCAATCCCACCTCTTCCTCGGTAAGGATAAAGGCTGGAAAGGCAAAGAGGATCTTCACCATCTGATTCACGCCACGGTCTGCGGGAGTTGGTGGAGAGGCGCTAAAGATGAAAACGGTATCCCCCATGCCACCATGTCAGACGGCGCGCCTAACGGTTATTCCATTATTACATTCGATAAGCAGGACTACAGTATCCGGTTTCAGGCAGCCCGACGTCCCGCTGATCATCAAATGAATATTTACGCACCGGAAGTGATTGCTTCGAAAGATGCCGCCGCCACACAGGTTATTGTGAATGTTTTCGCCGGGTCAGAACGATCCACCGTGGAAATGCGGCTTGGTGAAAACGGGGCATGGAACACGTTAGAACTCACGCCGATGATTGATCCGTATTATGCTGAAATCAAAAAACTTGAACCCTTCCTGCCCCCGGAAGCGGGACGCACATTACCTAATGCAAGTAAATCTACGCATATATGGTCTGGCAATCTGCCTGCCGATCCAGATCAGGGAGTACAGCTTATCCAGGTGCGTACTACGGACATGTTTGGCCAGACCTACACAGACACCCGCAGTATTCGTATCGAATAGTGGGGAATTATWTGTGTTGCGGACAGGCAAGTCCAATACCCAAAACGGTCCGACTTAATCAGTGTAAACGGCTATGCTGATTCTGGAGCTGGTTTATTGCGTCGCTTGTACGATACGACAGCCAATATAAAAAACACCCCCAGCCCCGCGAAGGTCGCGATGCGTCCATAGATAAACGCATCCGGTAAATATTCCATGCGAAATAAATGAGACCCCGCTTCCAACGGAATCGCACGAAGCGCCAGATCCGCCGGCATCACGTCATATTCCTGCTGTACGCTTCCGGGCAGAGCCGTCGCTTTCCACCCCTCGCTATACGCATCCGTAATCAGCAGAATGCCTGCCTGGGATGTTTCCACTTTTAATGTAACATGATCGGTTGACTCGTCCATCACACGAATATCTGCTTGACCGGCTGATTGCGATGGTGCTGGATGAGGCTCATCTTCAAGTACGATTTCAGAGCGCATATCGAATTTGGGAGATTCCAACAAATCTAGAATCTTGTTCCAATCCTTCTCAACCTGATATGAGGATACAAACAAAAATCTGGGTAGCGGATCGTTCACCAAATGAATATGAATCTCTCTATCTGAAATGTAGCCGTCCGAATTATTCTGATGCTCGCCGTTTTCCAATCCACGTATGTACGCCATAAAATTATCAAATCGTTCTTCCAAAGAGAACTTCAATATGGCACGGCAGCGAAGCAGTTGAAATATACGATCATTGTAGGTGCTGCCAGTGGGTGTGAATCGAAAAAAACCGCGCCGTATAGATTCTCCAACCGGCTCTGCGCCCCAATCGTATACATTTTCAAGAATTCGCTCCTGATGCGTCCTTCCCGTAACCATTCCCGAAACCAATTGCGCATAACGACTTAGCATAATGGGATCGTACCCCCAGATCGAAGAAGCCCGCTCGCTTACAGCATAGTTACTTTCGTTGACGTGTACGCTGGTTACCAAAAGAAGTCTCTCCGAATCCCCGACCATGGAGTGAGCCTGTCCGAGAAATTCAGGTTCCAACTGCTGGATAGAAAACGTATCTCTATTCGCAAATGCAAATATCATCAACTCGACGATGCCAACTCCTACCGCGCATAGGACGAAGCCCGGCCGTTGCCTGGAAGCCATCAAGAGAACTCCCACTGTCATAAGAAATGATGCAGACAGCACCACATTAATTGCGGCCAAGCGCAACGATTGTGTAAYATACTCAGGCGAAACGTTGATCCATACATAGGTATTTGGAGCTGACTTCATAAAGGTAAGCAAGCCCCCCCAAGGAGCACCGTCTTGCCGGCTGTTCCAAAAAATAAAAATACTCACCGCCAGCAGAAGTATCCCGCCGAAGGCGACGGCGACCCGGCCAACGAATTTGCTGCTCGCCTGATCCTCCAGGAGCCGATCCACTCCCAAGCCGACGATCGATGCCAAGAAGAAGGAAACGATAAAGAGGAATTTCGAAGGCGCTCGAAACTTGTCAAAGCCCGGCACAAAATCGAACAACCATCCGTGCAACGGAGTATACCTGCCAAGAGATATCCCAAGCATGACCAAAATCAGAATTACGGAGATGCGCTTCAACGCGGTATGGCGGGATCCCAGACCCGGAACGACGAACACCAACGACACAACACCAATGTATAGTGAATCGTCCCAATACGCCCACCTTCCCCACGGCCATACCCGAATCTGATCTCCGAAGAATTCCGGCACAAGCATGGTAATGAATTTCTCGGGCGGAAAACTGAACGAGGAGGCGAACTCGTAGGTCATCTCACCTCCACGTATACTCTCAAATCCTATCGCGACACCCGTCCACAGCTGTATACCCCCCAGAAAAATCGGAAGACCTCCTATAATTCCCAGTTCGAGAACGGCCAACCATGTATTGCGCGCTGAGGGCAGCCGAAGAACCGAATAGAGAGCTGCCGAAACGGCGCAGATAAACAACGCCTGGGGGTATCCAGCGTACAGCAGCATCGTAGTGGCAATGACACCAAGCAATACCCACGGCGAGGGAAAATATTTCCGCGATGCATGTGCAATGACTCCGTCGATAGACAACAGCAGCAAGGGAAACCACGCCAAGCTGGCGATTACATTTAACTGACCTGCAAGAACCCTAAGAAAGATCGCCCCGCAGAGCATGACGACAATCCCAGCATACAACGCGCCGACCCAATGGATTCGCCAGTTCCGCATCCATAAAAACGTAAGAAAACCTAACAGAAACAGGTGAAGCGCCACGTCAAGATTGATGGCCTTGGCAATGGGCAGAAAAAGATAAGCGGCATTCAGAGGATAAAGCAGCCCCGCCTGCATACTGCCCAAAAACGGCGTTCCAGAAAACAGGTACGGATTCCACAACGGCAAGTTGCCCCTACGAATTTCCTCGAAACCCAGCTCCCGCATGAAAATGTGGTTCTGAGCAGTATCCCCTTTTATATGCGAGACCACCTCGTCACCAGGGAGAAATATAAGATCGCCCATGAGAGTTAGTACGATCCCCATCAAGATCGCTGCAGCCCAGTACGTGTGTTTACGTTGAAAGGGCGAAGACGGCGTACTCGCGACTCGCGTGCAGTCGCTCGGGCTAGCGGTCTCCCCCGTCATCGAGAGTTGGTATCCACGTTCTTTTGCAGGATGATAAACATTTGTGACGTCTTCATGAACGGCATACGCAAAAAATCAAAGGCCGCAAATAGAGCAAAGAATGGTGTCGACAACGGCGAAGATAACATCGGCTTTTCTTTGGATACGTGTATCAGACCGCGAGTGGACAGAAAATTCAGGATACTCCCCGACCAAAACGGAGCTCCCTGCGTGTATCGGCATTCCTTCATCTCCAGCCCGGCCGTTTGTGCCGCCCGCGCGAAACTCTCCTTGGTAAACAGAACCCAATGGCGAGGGCAATGAAAACCGCTCCAGTGGGCATGACGAAATATGCGTGCATCCAGGCTATCGTAATTCGGAGTCTTCAGCAAGACGATACCGCCGGGAGTCAGCAAACACTCAGCTTGCTTAAGGATTCCGACAGGATCTTCCACATGCTCAATAAGATTGAGCATCAAAATCATGTCAAATTTATCGTCCGTTTCAAAATCTTCTATTCGACCATGAAAATAGCGATGCCCCAGCTTCTCAGCACCCGCTTTAGCATGGCTATCAATATCCACCACCTGGGATTGGCCCACACGATCATCCAATCCCTGGAGCAGACTCAACTGCCAACCCGTGCCCCCGCCCACATCAAGAGCATGCAAAGATTTACCTGGAAGATCACGCAGCAACCCACGTAATAGTCGCGCATCCAGCCATTGCTTGATGCGGTATACTGGCGAATCAAGGGCGTGGGTAAACGAGTAGTAATTTTCAGGATATATTTCAGAAAGTTTATCGATTGGAAGAGGATTAATAAACAACACACCACAATCTTCGCAACGGTAAAAGGAAAAATCGCCCTCAAGAGAAAAATATTCCACGTCGCGGGTAACAGCCCAAAATACTGTATTGCGCCCGCCACATACCAGACAARGTGGCATTTCCTCCGCACCGGATTCTATCAAACGACATTACTCCTACCGATTGTACAGCCGCATGAAAGTCCTGGAGTAGGTCGTCCGGAAACGATCCAGCGACGCTTTACCCCAATCCGTGTCCATGAGGAAATGTTCCAATTCGCGCAATCGTGTGTACGAAATCTGCGGCTCCATGTGGTGAAGAAGATGGCGATTGAACCCCGCATGCCCGAACGTCAACGCGACAGGTCCCACGCCGAACATACGATTGATTTTTCCGTGCGACTCTTTTCGATAATCCACATCCTTACTCGCTTCCTCACTACGATGTTCGAGCAACGTACGAAGCGAACCCAGAAAAGGGTAAAAAGCGCACGCCCCGCCGGCCCAGGCGAAAAGCAGCACATACCAGCCATTCAGAAATGCGAATAAAATGACGGCCCCATGAAACATAGCGGAGAACAACAACGCACGATATGCCAGCCACCGATCATACTTATTATCCCGAATACCCTTTACCCGATGTACTTTGTTCCGATTAATCAGCGTCTTGAATACACGTATTCCCAGAACAGACTCCAATATAAAAAGTGTATTCAATGGATCAAAATAACTAATTTCCGTATCACGAGGAGTTCCCAAGAAACGGTGATGATCCAGATGGGTCGGACGATACGGCTTCATGTGCATCCCTACCAGAATCCCAATAAACACATTGGCCAACCGATCATTCCAATCCTTGTTTCTAGCCAAATTGAAATGCGACCCCTCATGCATGAATAAATGCAAGAAGTGAATGGTATAACCGAATAGAAATGCACCCGCCAAAGCTACCAAAGGAAGAACGGGAAGAGAAACACGCTGCTCCACATAAACAATGCCGAAACCCAATCCAATCAATGCTACATACCCGCAAAGCACATGAATCCATACTAAGACATATCTGGGTGTCAGTGAAGCTCGATAGTCAGAATAGGCAACCCCGGCACTATTTACCAATTCTGTGCGATTCAAACCTCGGAAAGCATTTTCTAAATCCGAATCCTTCATACCTTGGATAATACCAAATACCTAATACAAGGTCAAAACTTCAAGCATATCTCCAAGCTGAATCAACCGGTTGTAAAGGTTTCCAGTGTTTCCAATGCTTCCAGCATAAATGGATATGGTTTCGCTTCTCTGTCTGCACTGGGAATGTAAACGATGGTGTTGGTAACAAAATAACAATGGTCTTCTCGCAGGCCGAATCCAAAAACGATTCGGGATTCCCCGTTTATAGTCACACGGGGAATTTGAATCGTATCGGCTATTACCGCCTGGATAAAAGTGTCGTAATCGAGCGATGCGGGAAATATGTGATACCGGGGAACAAGCTCTAATACTTCGGCAACTTGTCCATACACTACATCCATCGGTTGAAATAAATCGGGATTACCGTTGTGTCGAAATTCATAGGACACTTTCCAGTTTTTATCATGAATTAGCTTGAGTATTTGTTCTCCTAACTCTTTCGTATATACCATGCAAGCCCCCTGTAACTTCCCCAATCATCCTGTTTCAAAACAAAAATCAGTATATCACACTGCTCAACACAGGCAACCTATATGGAATCGGATCGATAAAACATGACCGCGCCTACCGCCAGCATAACCGCATTGGGAATCCAGCCAAGCAGCACAACTGTTCCCAGTGATTCAAGGGAGCTCACTTCAACGACACTGATCAGCACATAGTACGACAATAAAATGAGTGCCCCATGGATGAACCCAACGGCATGCCCTTTCTTTCGTGTACGGGCACTGAGAGGCGCTGCTGCCAGTGCCATGACTATTGGGGCAAAGGGAATGGAAAATCGCTCGGCAATTTCTCGCTGAACTTTTATCAGACGATTCCCAGCATACTCTTCTTCCGTAGCTTCATGTTCAATCCGAAATTTATCTGCTTGACGCATCAACGCTGGAATGGATAGGGCATAACGGGTGTTGCTGGTTGTGCGCTTTGGAGAAGGAGCCGGTATACTCAACGTCATCGAATCGAAGTGAGTGTATATTCCATTTTCCATCACGGTATACCCTTGCTCCAGGGACAGTTCAAATCGCTCATCGTATTGGTTGATTTGAGCCGATTCAGCATGGATCAAAGTATTCCCGTCTGTTTCCGGTTTGATAATATCGATATCCATCAACCGCCGTTCATCGGTATCCTTATCTCGGAAATATATCCTCCAGTCTTCATAATGATGCATTTCACCTGTGGGTAGACTATCCAGCGTCATACGTTGCGGAAGTTCCATGTAAATAAGTGAATAGGCCTGGGTGATACCCCATGGCTGCACATAATTCTGCAACCAGAAGCAGCTCATACTCAAGAGCGCGCCAACTGCGATAATCGGAGCGCACATTCGCTTGACGGATACACCGCTTGCTTTCATAGCGGTCAATTCATCTGATTGTGTTAACTGCCCCATAGCCCAAATAACCCCTATGAGATAGGTGATCGGCAGAATCCTTACGGCTAAAGGAGGTAAAAAATATATACAAAGGCGAGTGATATCGCCCATAGATAGAAGGTCTATGGGCATATCATCAAAGTGCCCGCGAATACGTGTAGCAATAGCGAGGAAACTAATGACTGCAAGTGCCATGCATGAAGGAAAGGCAATTTGCTTGAGAATATATAAATCGAGTTTTTTCAATCTTTCTACCATTTCTGCAAGGGGGTAGACTATAGGTTCATGGTACTCGTTTTCATCTATAGAATTAAAACTGGGATTTTATCTGCATGGTGCCTTAACCCAGATGTGAGTAAAATAACTCATTCCGTATTCATCTTTTCACGTCGAATCAAGAATATATTACGAAGGTATATCCCGATGGATAAACCTGCCCCNATAGCAAAAAGCCACTCGTGCCGTTGAATAAATGACATGCCCTGCAATGTGGCAGCAGCCACACTGATGGGCCAGAACAAAAAGGGGATTACGCTCTCTTTTTTGATTTCCGTGGTAATCCACTGAAGGAAAAAACGGCAGAAAAAGAGTCCTTGTCCAGCCACGCCAATACCCAGCCAAAGCCATGTGATCTGAGCCTCCGCATCGGTAACCGTCTGGAGGTATTGATGTTCACGCCACCAGGTCATCCCGGCCATCCCTGCGGCTACCACCGCAATAATCCCCACGGCCACATTGATACCCATGATGAATCCGGGACTAAATTTATTCTTTTTCCGCCATATATGAACCAGGTTTCGTGTATAGATAACGATATTTACATTTTGCCCCAAGGCCCCGAGGGGGGATTGGGACCAGAATGCGAAGGTGAGGAGCATGAGGGAGCCTGCGCAGCTCATGTACCAGAATGCCACGGGAACTACACTGCGCCCTTTAATTTCGGACACAATCCATTGAACATAGAACCGACCATAAAACAGGACAGCTCCGATGATTCCAATTCCAGTAAAAATAAGGGTGTTGAGATTGTCCATGGTGTATCTGTTTTTTAGCTCCAAGAACGGCGAACAGCAATGCCGCAAACCATATCATGTATCACACGGTATCCGGTAGATCATGTCAACGCATGATGAACTTTTTTACGTATCCCGCCCCGTATGTTATGCCGTGCCGCCCTCTTCCTGGTAAGCACGAATAGCACGTTGAGCATATCGGGTGATATAGATAAGACCGACAACAGCACATGCCAGCCCCCCCAGGGAAAGCACCCACTCCGTTGTAGTGAGGGGTGCATCTCGATCGCCCATGGAGGTCAAATTAACTGCCAATGAACCGACATATACATTCGTAAAAGTAAGCGGCAATATTCCGATGGTGTTGCCCAACCAAAATTCCCATAGCTTGACCCGGGTACACCCGAATACATAGTTTGAAACCTTGTATGGAAACATGGGAATCATCCGAGTAAACATAATCAGCTTCCCTCCCCCACGGGTGACTTCGGATTCAAGATGATACATAGAAGCATGCCGTTGAAGGAGCTTCAAAACCTTATCTCGAAGCACGTACCGCCCCAAGAGAAATGAAATAACGCCTCCCATGCTCAATCCGAGGACAATATAGATAACCCCATGAATAAAGCCGAACATGAATCCTGCTGCCAGCGTAAACACTATCCCGGGARACACCATAGGGACACTCATGGCAACCATGCCTATAAATACGATGGGCGCCCAAATCCCTAATGTATCCACCCAAGCCAGAATTCCCAAAACGTAGGCCTGTACTGACTGCCAAAAGTACACTGATATCGCCAGTATCATCAAGGCGAAAACTAAGGTGAAATAGTTTTTTCTGGTCAACGCACTTCCAAATCCCGGTAACTCTGTTGCGACGGTATAGGCGTAGAGCTAAATATCTGCCTATTACCCATCTATTCGGCTATTGGCATCAAAATGTATCAACGTGACACAATGGTATCATAAGATGAAACAGTGAAAACCAATGACAATCATAAACGTGTGTGTTGTATAGATAAAAATTGGCATACTCTATGCTCGCTATTACATACTGAATTAAATTGAACCGTCAGGAGACCCGCCCATGAGTAATTTCACCAAAATAGTTTGCCCCACTGACTTTTCCAAAAGTTCGGAATATGCCATGTGGTATGCCCACGCTTTCGCCAAAGGCATGAATGCTTCCATTCATTGCGTGAACGTATTTGATAATGGAGCTTTGGATGTAGGGGTTTATGGTGTATATGCCTCTGGCGGGGACATGGACACCACCATGGCGAAAATGAAAGCTGAATCAGAAAAAAAACTGGATCACGTTATCAAAAAAGCGCATTTGCTGGGTTTGGAAGCGGATGGTGAAGTGCGTACAGGGCGACCCGCACTGGAGATAGTAAAGGTGGTTGAGGAATCGGATGCGAACCTAGTTGTTCTGGCTACCCACGGTCATACGGGATTGGAACGGGTGCTATTTGGAAGTACATGCGAACGAATTATCCGACTCTCCCCTGTACCCGTGCTATCCATCAAGCACCCCGAAGAGGAATTCAAGGAAGACGATCACGACACCATTGAAATCAAAAAAGTGATATGCCCCATCGATTTCTCTCAGTTGTCCCAGCAAGCATTAGACCATGCGGTATCGATATGCAGGAACTTTAACGCGACACTGGTGTTGGCTCATGTAGTGGATATGCGCATGGATTATCCCAGCATCGCCCCCAGTGCTGTCATGAACGATACGTCGCACTTGGTAAAAAGTTCGGAAGAGCTGCTGGATAAAATCGCKGATGGGATTGAAGGCGTTACAATAGAAAAAGTGGTGGYWACGGGTATTCCTCACCGGGARTTGATCCGAATCATTGAATCTCATGGTGTGRATATGGCGGTGATGACTACCCACGGAAGAAAGGGGCTTGCCCATGCATTGTTGGGCAGTGTGGCGGAAAAGCTGGCTCGGTTGGCTCCGTGCCCCGTGTTAACCGTACGACCAAAAGAATAACATCGCATATCGTAGCTAACTGGCATTTGCCGTAAGGAGTCGTCGTGATGAACATTTCAAAAATATCAGTCATTGCAGTCGCGCTGGTGTGTACTGCCATAGCCGTTATRGGTAGCCGGATATTGTTGGATATGCCAAAAGAACAGGCTATCAGCCATGCGCAAGCCATACCTGTATCGAAAATGCAGCAGAAAYTGTACGAAGCGCAGGGATTGCTGCGAGCCATTACCTATAAGGATTTCGGCAATATCAAATCCGGTGCACAAAAACTGAGTGAAATCAGCTTTGAGTCTCAATGGTCCGAATCAACTTCTCCCCGATATGACATATTCAGTGAAGAATTTCGTTATAACCTGAGCAATATGGTTCAAGCGGCAGAAGAAGAAAATTTGGATGCGGCGACATTAAGCTACCTGCAAGTAATTATGAATTGTGTGGCATGTCACGAAGAAGTTCGCGAAGGAGAGGAAATAGCCTTTCTCAAAGTACCCGAATTGCCATCAATGTTCCAGGTTGCACAGGAATCGAATTAGTGATTACTTCGATTTAGCAGCGGGTACTACCGTAACCGGACAGGTAGCGCTTTTCAATACCCCTTCGCATACACTGCCAACCAGTAGCTGGTATAAAGCACCGTGACCATGTGATCCAATTATAATTTGATCTGCATCCAGGCGTTGTGATTCCGAGAGTATTTTTTCCACTATAGGACCTTGGATCAATAAAACTTCGGTACTAATCCCTTTATTCCGCAAGCGATCTCGAACGGTATGCAACGCTTCGTGATCTTCAGATATCTGATGAGCCACATTGTCCCGCACATGCTGGGGCCCAGGTTCGTACCCTACAAAATCTNGCTCAGGCGGTTCTACATGAAGAAGGACGACATCAGCCCCGTAGGCTTTAGCAGCATTTTCCACCGTGTTCACCACCGTATCGGTAATCGTTGAAAAATCCAAGGGCACAAGAATGGTCATAATCTGATTATTCCTCACGTTTAACTAAGAGTAATGTACCTGAATTTTACGTCCATTTAAAGTCTGCTATCAACGGTAAATGATCCGATGCCACCCGAACCAGATCGTTGGAGGGCACCATTATTGCTTGCACTTCCAGCCCCTCTTCGTGGAAGATATGATCTATCCGGCGCAAAGGCATTCGCCCAAACCAGGTGGACTGCACGGGGCGACCCGATCCGTTTTGCTGGCAGTCAGATAATAATGAACCGAATATACGACAGGTTTCGGATTTTGGGGAAGCATTGAAATCGCCCAAGAGAATTCGATTCTCTCTACATTCAGGGTGGTTCAGCCACGCTGACCCCAGCAGAGCTTCGGCCTGGAGAACCCGTTCGCGGCGGTGAAGCCCCATGTGCGTGTTAATGATATTGAACTCCTGACCTCCCAGCTCCAGCCGAATCCACATCGCGCCACGAGGTTCGATACTTCGCCATCCCGACAGTCGGGGCAGTTCTTCGGAACGAACGAGTGTAAACGGATGCAAACTCAATATCGCATTTCCGTATTTTTCATCCTCCATCGTCATGACCGGATGGAAGTGAAAGTGCATATCTAATTCCTGTGCGATGAGGTGGGCTTGATCCACACTGCCTGTTCGAGGACGCTCTGCATCCAGTTCCTGCAACGCCACCACATCGGGACGGTATTGCGCAATGACACGAGCGATACGTCTGGGTGACATCTTGCCGTCCATACCGATACAACTGTGGACGTTATAYGTCATGATGCGCAACGTACGCTGTTCCGAGGACGAGGAAGCAGACATCATGCCCACATCCACCGAGCGTCGTTCCAGAAATTCCAGTGCCGCTTCCCGTAAATGGCCGGGACGAAGCGTCTCTCCTTCAGGCACGGGTATTGTTATGTCCCCCGGCAGCGCGATAAAAGCACTGGTCTCTTCCGGACCCGGCCCGGCATGAGCTCCATTTTCCTGTGGAAAGCTTATGGGCTTACGATGGGGAGTCCATCCTGAGAGGATCAGATCCCCTGCGTTGGCATGATTGCACAGAGATATCAGGTCGTTCGCCGTATCTTGCAGGTAAGGATGCGACTCTCCCAGCACCTGCGCCGCATCATCCGGCAATGTCTTACGCACACCATCTAGGCTGACATTGACCTTGCCCTGTTGGTCTAGCCACAACACCATGGGTACCTGAGCTTTTTCCGTAAGATCCTTTGCCAATGTCTCTTTTTCCGTGTCCGATAAATTCCGAGGTGGATATATATGACCCAGAGGCCCCATGGCAGCCGTCACCAGAGTTCCATCCTCTACCCACGTCCCCCCAATGTTTGCTCCAGCAAGGAGACGACGGGCAATCGCCTCCCCAAACAGATTGGCTCGCTGCATCTGTATACCATGACGTGGTTCTTTGTGAATCTCCCCATGGATGTCGTATTCGGCAAAGATTTCCTGCACCGCTTCCTGAATGGTCTGTCCACACAAATCMACATACGGYACGGTATCTTCCTGACCGTGATCGGAATATATCCATACATCATAGGCTCGACGGGTGGAACGTCGAGCCGCGCGCACGAGCCGCTGGATGGATCGGTCGATCCCTTTCAGACCCCAATGAGCAAAATCGGAGGACGGACCTCGGCGATGGGCGTGTTCGTCATAGGACAATAAATTCAGCTGCACCACGGGAAGCCCTCGTGCTATATCCACTTTCGCGCCGATGGTCACCATGTCTCGCAATCCGATGCACACCAGAACCCGAGACGGTATGAATTTAAGTTCCGCCAGGATATTTTGTCGATTTAACACACCGCGAAATACCCCGCCTAAGGCCCAGAACACCTCCGCAGTCATAAGCAGCAGCATGCGTATCACGCTCATGAAGTGCATACTTAACAACACGGGCAGCATCCACGGCTTGGTCATGCGCGTTAAGTCGGTCAGTTTTCCCGAGGCGGCGCAGAATCGTGTATCTTCTGCTCCGCC
>NVWG01000056.1 GCA_002746185.1 Candidatus Hydrogenedentota bacterium | reverse complement strand
ACGGTGGCTATGCCTCTGGGGCGGAATCGAGTCGGAAATAGCCGCAATTCAGGTGCCGGAGTCGGCAGCAGAATCTCGAACAGTTTCGACGCCACCCAAACGCCTCGAATGACCTGCTTCACCTCGAACCTGCCCCCGCAATCGGAACATTTCAACGCGTCAATACCGAAACTACGCGCGAGCAGCACCGCCCATGGAATCCATCGCTATCGATTCGCTTCCCGTAGAGCAGACGGAACCCCTGCTCGTCGAACTGGAAGCCTTCCTTGGCAGCATACGTAACGACACGCCCCCGGTGGTCTCCGGAGAAGATGGATATAAAGCACTCAAATTGGCTCACGACATCATGGAATTCATGCGGACACATCGGTGAAACGAATCTTTTTTGTAGCAGGCGAATCGTCGGGCGATATCCACGGCTCGAATCTCATTACTGCGTTGCGCGAACATTCCCCTGATATTCAGTGCGAAGGTCTGGGCGGTCCGCGCATGGAACAAGTCGGTATGAAGCTCCAACACGATCTGGCCAGCCGCGCCATAATGGGCTTTACAGAAGTTATTAAATCTTTTGGCTACATTAGCAGCATCTTTCTGGAAACCAGGCAATACTTGACCGAGCATCCCCCGGATGTATTGGTACTGATTGATTATCCCGGCTTCAACATTCGCCTGGCCAAAGAAGCAAAAGCACTGGGAATTCCCGTTGTCTTCTACATCAGTCCTCAAGTGTGGGCATGGAAAAAGGGGCGAATCCAGACCCTGGCTCGTTGTGTAGACAAAATGCTGGTTATCCTGCCCTTTGAAAAAGAACTCTACGATGATGCCGATCTGGACTGTACGTTCGTAGGCCACCCCCTCCTCGATCACATCGCCCTCTACACTCCCGACCCCGCGTTCGACGATGGACGAATGACGATTGGTCTCATGCCCGGCAGTCGAGAACAGGAGATACAGCGGATTTATCCCATTATGCTCGCGGTAGCCCAAGGGATTCGTGAACAGTACCCGGACGCTCGATTCGTCACCCCCTGCGTCGATACGAATCGGGCTGCCCAAGTACGTGAGCTGGCAGGAGATTTTCCCGTGGACGTGGTGGAAGATCACTTTTACGACCTGCTACATTCTGCACGGTATTGTCTGGTGGCTTCCGGCACCGCCACCCTGGAAACGGCTCTATTTGACGTGCCCATGGCCGTCCTGTATAAAGTAACCGGGCTGACCTATTGGCTGGCACGATGGTTTATACAGGTGGATGCCATATCACTGGTCAATATCCTAGCTGAAAAACACATCGTACCCGAATTTATCCAGGGAGACGCAACACCCGCGTCTATCTTACAAGAAGCTCTATCAATCATCGACGACACTCCAGAACGGCAAACCATGCTGCAGGAACTCTCACAGATTCGCGCCACCCTGGGCGATGGCGGTGCCTCACAAAAGGCGGCAGCGGAAATTATGCGTGTGACAGAAGGACATCATGAGTAATCAACTGTTCATTGTAGACGGCATGGCCTACGCGTTCCGATCTTACTACGCGATTCGTAATCTCCGGGACTCAAAAGGGCAGCCCACGAATGCGGTATTCGGCTTTGCCCGCATGCTCCTCAAAATCATTCGAGAATTCGAACCTTCCCACATTGTGATGGTATTCGACGCGCCGGGCAAGACTTTCCGGGATGATATGTACCCGGAATATAAGGCAAACCGCGATGCTACGCCCGATGACCTCATTACTCAATTCCCCCTCATCGATGAACTGGTGGAAGCCTTCAATATCCCTATCCTGCGGATCCCCGGCGTGGAAGCAGATGACGTACTGGGCACCTTGGCCATTACAGCAGAAGCGGCGGGCATGGAACCGGTACTCGTTACGGGCGACAAGGATATCCTGCAATGCGTAACCGACGTAGCCAAAGTCTTCGACCCCAGCAAAGGAGATACGGGGAAATGGTATGGTCCAGATGAAGTGAAAGAACGGTACGGTGTTCCGCCGGAACACGTTATTGATGTATTGGGACTCATGGGTGACTCGGCGGATAACGTACCCGGCGTGCGTGGCATTGGAGAGAAGACCGCCAAAAAATTACTTGAAAAATATCACACCATGCAAGGGGTCTACGACAACATCGAAGATCTGAAAGGGAAACAAAAAGAACGCCTCATCGAGGACAAAGAAAAAGCGTTCTTGAGTCTGGAATTGGTCACGCTAAGAACCGATGTGCCCCTCGAACATACCCTGGATGATTTCAAGCGGGAAGAACTTAACTCACCGCAGCTGGCAGCCATATTCGAGCGATTTGAATTCCGCCAGCTCACCCATGAATTTTCAACGGAAGAAGTCGTCGAAGAAGAACTGGACTATCGCCTGGTACTCACCGAAGCCAAACTGAAACAAGCCATCAAGGAAATGAAAGCCGCTGGTGAATTTGCGGTGGACACAGAAACCACCTCCATCACCACCATGGAAGCCGGGCTGGTAGGCATCTCCCTGAGCTGCAAAGCGCAAACGGGCTACTACATCCCTGTGGGACATACCAGCGACGATCTGCTCAGCGAACCCATTGCGGAAATGCTCCCCATGGAAACCGCACTGAAACTCCTTAAACCCCTGCTCACAGACCCTAAAATCGGTAAAATCGGGCATAACATTAAATATGATTACATTGTATTGGCCAATGCCGGAGTCCTTATGGACGGAATGACCATGGACACCATGCTGGCTTCCTACTTGACGGACCCGTCACGGTTGAGGCATAATTTAACTGAAGTAAGTCTCAAGTACCTCCATCGCACCATGATCCCCATTTCTGATTTAATTGGAAAAGGGACAAAAGCGATCACATTCGATAAAGTTCCCCTGGATACCGCCGGAGAGTATGCCTCTGAAGATGCCGATGTTACATGGCGCTTATCAGAGATTTTCCATAAAACCCTCATTGACCGGGATTTAGAAAAACTATTCAACGACGTGGAGCTTCCGCTCGTTGGGGTACTGGCGCGGATNGAAATGGCGGGCATCGCCATCAACCCCGCCGTGTTCGATGAGCTTGAGGAAGAAATAAGCAAGCGCCTTGTAATACTGGAGGCGGAAATATTTGAATTAGCTGGTGGGCCGTTTCAAGTCAACTCTCCCAAACAACTCCAAAAAGTTTTGTTTGAAGATTTGGGTCTAACGCCTACCAAGAAAACCAAGACAGGGTTTTCTACTGACGTAAGTGTCCTGGAGGAACTCACCAGCGAGCATCCGCTTCCGGAAAAGATACTGGAATTCCGGACGCTGGACAAACTGCGCAGCACCTATGTACGCGCTCTACCCAAGATGGTCAATTCGAAGACGGGGCGTATTCATACTTCGTATAACCAGGCGGTGGCCGCCACTGGACGATTATCCAGCAGCGACCCGAACCTGCAAAACATACCTATTCGCACAGAAATGGGCCGACGGATCCGGGAAGGATTTGTTCCCGGTACAAAAAACCAACGGCTCATCTCGGCGGATTACTCACAAATTGAATTACGTATACTCGCGCACCTCTCCGGGGATGAAGGTCTCTTGCAGGCTTTCGCGGAGGACATGGATATCCATCGCGATACGGCTGCCCGGGTTTTTGGTGTTAAACCGGAAAACGTGACTGGTGATATGAGGCGTCAGGCTAAAGCGGTGAATTTTGGGGTGATCTATGGCATCAGTGCCTTCGGGCTGGCTCGCAATATCAAAGTGAGCAACAAGGAAGCAGCGGCGTTTATCGATAATTACTTCGCCCAATATCCCGGTGTAAAAACCTGGATTGATGCGACCTTGGAAGAAGCGCGGGATACAGGGTTTGTAAAGACCCTGTTAAATCGACGGAGGTACATTCCAGAGATAACGGGATCGGATGTGCAGTCCCGAAAAGCCGCAGAACGCATCGCTATGAATACTCCGGTACAGGGGACGGCGGCGGATATCATCAAGATCGCCATGATTCAGGTGGACCAGGCGTTGGCCGGAAGCGATTCCCGGTTGCTCTTACAGGTACACGATGAACTGCTGGTGGAAGCACCTAAAGAGAAAGCGAAAGAGATAGCCAATACCCTGAGCGAGATTATGGAAAATGCCATGACCCTGGATRTWSCSMTGRRMGKKKMMRYSRGCATGGGAGAACATTGGGCAGAAATACACTAAGCATTAGAAATTTACCTGAACGACTAGCTATATAGTCAATTCAGATTCGATACAAAACAACAAATTCAAAATAAAAACAACGAATACATACGAGGTTTACATTGCATGGCTGAGAAACAAACAGGTGAACGAGCCAAAAAGCGGCCCAGCGGCCAATCCGGTTCCAAATCACGCAGCACCAACGGCAACCGTTCTTCCCAACAACGCCGTTCATCATCACAAAATCGTCCCGGACAGGGTCGCCAACAAAAAACCAAAGTGTTGGACGTAGCGGATGAGGAGATCATAGAACGATCCGGCCCGGAATTATCCATTGTCGATCTTAAAAATATGACCATGACCGATCTTACAACCATGGCAAAGGATATGGGCGAGGACTTTACAGGCCTGAAGAAACAGGACCTTATTTTCTGGATTCTCCARCAGAGYATCGAAARRGCCGGCTCCATTTACGGAGAAGGCACCYTGGAAATTCTCCCTGAYGGCTTYGGATTYCTWCGGTCACCGGATTATTCCTACATGCCTGGCCCGGATGATATCTATGTATCGCCGTCGCAGATTCGCAAGTTCGCATTGCGCACTGGGGACACGGTACAAGGTCATGTTCGTCCGCCCAAAGAGGGAGAACGGTATTTCGCCCTGCTGAAAGTGGAAGCGGTGAACTACGAAAGCCCGGCGGTGGCTCGAGCACGTATCCTGTTTGACAACCTGACGGCTCTCCACCCGGAAGAACAGATTGTACTGGAAACTACACAAGCAGAAGTGGCAATGCGCATCATGGATCTGATCTGTCCTATCGGGAAAGGACAGCGTGGACTTATCGTAGCCGCGCCGTTCACGGGTAAAACGGTGATGCTGCAGAAAATAGCCAACAGCATCACCACCAACCACCCGGAATGCACGGTCATCGTACTGCTCATCGACGAACGCCCGGAAGAAGTAACCGAGATGAAACGGTCTGTCAAGGGCGAAGTGATTGCCTCCACCTTCGACGAGCCGCCGGAACGTCATATTCAGGTTGCTGAAATGGTGCTGGAAAAAGCCAAACGTCTCGTAGAGCACAAAAAGGATGTGGTCATCCTGTTGGATTCCATCACACGTCTGGGTCGCGCCTACAATATTATCGTACCCTCCAGCGGTAAGGTTCTCACCGGGGGTATCGAATCCAACGCACTGCAACGTCCCAAACGGTTCTTTGGTGCGGCACGTAACATCGAAGAAGGCGGCAGTCTCACCATTCTCGCTACCGCCCTGGTGGATACGGGCAGCAAAATGGACGATGTGATTTATGAAGAGTTCAAAGGCACCGGGAACATGGAGCTTCATCTGGAACGGAAGCTCATGGAAAAACGTATCTTCCCGGCCATGAACGTACAGAAATCTCGTACCCGTAAAGAAGAGCTGCTCCTGGACGATGAAACCTTGCAGCGCCTATGGCTGCTGGTGAAAGTGCTCAGCCCTCTGGAAACTTCCGAGGCAACGCAGCTGCTTGTGGAGAAGTTGAAGAAAACCAAGACCAACAAAGACTTCCTGGATCTCATGCAGAAAATGTARCGAGTCCRGCTAATKGTATTGWGCGGYNCGCTWCYAGCGTAGCCWACCCGGTGATTTGAAGGAGTACGACGCGACTATGGCGAAGAAGGAAGAGGTTATCCTATCGGGCATTCGCCCCACAGGACGCCTGCATTACGGCAATTATTTCGGAGCCATCAAAAAGTTTGTCGAGCTGCAGGATGAAGACGTACAGTGCTATYACTTCATCGCGGATTACCACGCCCTCACTACGGCGAAAGAGCGTACCGACTATTTCAGATACACGTTAGACATGCTGCGCACCTACGTGGCGTGTGGTCTGGATCCAAAGCGTTCGGTGATCTATCGTCAAAGCGATCTGCCATGCACCGCTGAACTCCATCTGCTGCTGAGCATGGTGGCTAATATTGGCCTGCTGGAACGCGGTACCACGTACAAAGACACGGTGGCTAAACTGCCCGGCGGCACGACTAAAGGCGCGGAAGGCAATCCCATATCCTACGGCTTGCTCGGTTACCCTATTCTCATGGCGGCTGACATACTTATCGTTCAGGCAGACAAGGTGCCTGTAGGCGACGATCAACGTCAGCATGTGGAAATGGCCATGGATCTTGCGCAGAAATTTAATCATCGTTTCGACTGCGAAGCGTTGAAGATTCCACAGGCGGTTTCCCGCAATGCCCTGCGCTTACCTGGGCTGGACGGCGGCGGCAAGATGGGTAAAAGTGAGAACAACGATCTGGGCCTCATGGACACGCCCAAGGAAGTGCTGAAAAAAGTAAAGGCTATCCCCACGACAACTGATCCGGGCCCCATTGAAGGTGAATCAGATGATCCCGGTGATATCATTCCCCAAATGCCTCCCGGTGTGGCTGTTATTTACACGCTCCTCGATCTGCTGGCACCCAAGGATGTGTATCTGGATTTTGTGGGCAAGTATCGTCGTGGCGAAAAGTTTTATGGCACTCTCAAGAGCACGTTGGCGGAACATGTGGATGCGTTCAACGCGCCCATCATCGATAAATTCAACGACCCTGCCAATAATGATGAATCGGTTATTGAATTCCTCACAGAAAATGCAAAACGCGTCACACCCGTCGCCCTGGAAACGGTAGAGAACTGCCGGGAAGCCATCGGGATTGGACGGAGCCTGTACCGCGCTTAGGGGCAGCATAACAACATCAGGCGGCACATACTCCGCGAATTTCTTCGTATATAGTTATGAGTGAGATACGATTACTACATTAGTTTCACTTATTCAATATAGCCTTGCAACTAAGAATGCCATTGCGAGCGAAACGAAGTGAAGAACGGCAATCTCATCCGCGTAACAAATTCAACTTCCCTTACGACGCGTCTTCCGCCGACGGCTGATCCATCTTAACCCCCGAAAATTGCAGCTTGTAAAGACGGCTGTATACCCCGCCTTTTGTCAGCAGCTCCTGATGCGTTCCTTGCTCCACCACTCGGCCTTTTTCCATAACCACAATACGATCAGCCCGCAGTACCGTGGATAACCGATGGGCAATAACCAGTGCCGTACGCCCCTCTACGAATTCGTCTATAGCCAGCTGGATAATCTTTTCGCTCTCCGAATCCAGACTAGAGGTGGCTTCGTCAAGTATCAGAATCGCCGGATCCTTGATAATAGCTCGGGCAATGGCGATACGTTGTCGTTGCCCTCCTGATAAATTTTTCCCTGCTTCGTGGATGGGCGCATCATATCCGCCGGGCATAGCGCGGATGAATTCATCGGCATGGGCGGCATGAGCGGCTTCTTTTACTCGGGTATCTTGAAAATCGTCTCGTCCAAAAGTAATATTTTTACGCACCGATTCATTGAAGAGGATATTTTCCTGGGTAACGATACTCAGCTGATCGCGTAGACTGCTCAAGGTCACTTCTTTGATATCCACACCGTCCACCGTAATTCGACCTGCYGTCGGATCATAAAACCGGGGSAGCAGTTTCACYATGGTGCTYTTCCCGGCACCGCTGAACCCCACCAGCGCCACCATTTCCCCTTTCTTAATCTCCAGGTCAACATCCGCCAACACGGGAGTCTGGCCATCATACGTAAACGACAGATTCTCGAAGCGGATGCTATGCTGAAAGGGAGCCAGATCCACCGCGTCGGGCTTCTCCGCCACATGAGGTTTCAGGTCGATAATAGCGAATACCCGTTCCGCACTGGCCGCACTAATCTGCACCGCGTTACTCATGCGAGAAAGTTTTCGGATAGGATCTATCACCGCACCCAGCGCGCCAAAGAGGATGATCAAATTTCCCGTGGTCAGACTTCCGCTGGCCACGCGCTGCTCACTAAGTATAAGAAGAACGCCAATCCCCAGCACCAGCAATACTTCTGTACTGGGGGCAACAATCGCATCGGCCTTGCTGATTTTAATAAGCTGCTTTCGGAGCATCCGCAATTCATCCCTCATGCGACGCCCCTCGTACTTCTCCATACGGAATCCCTTGATGATAGTAATTCCGGAGACGGTCTCGGTAACCACCGAAGCCATGGCGGCTACTTTCGTCAAGGAACGCTGTACGCGTTTCCGCAGATTGCGCCCCACTGCCAGTAGCAAGATGATCAGCGGTGACAATACAAACAGAACGATGCCGGTGAGATAGGGATCCACCGTCATCGCCGCCGCCAACAGCATGGTGGCCTTCATAGGCTCCCGCACGAGCTTGATGAAAACATTCAACAACCCATTATTGACCATGAAAGAATCGTTGGTGAATCGCGCTACAATTTCACCTGTGGTGCGCTCCTCGAAAAACTCATGGGATTGGGTGAGGATAGTATCAAACATATCGCTGTTCAACTGGGTGGTAACCGACGCGCTGATTACCCCAGCGAAATATTCTTGAATAAACCGGGCCGCTGCGCCGATGACCGTCAGTCCAATAATCAGTCCTGCCAGAATGTGCAAAGCCCTGCTTCGATCTTCCCGCATAGACATGATGGCGTTATCGGCTCGCTCATCTAGTCCATCTGGTGCCCAGCCGATAACATTTTCCATGGTYRAAGAATACGCCRCCARTTTYTCWGTATARGACGCGATRCGAWCAKRCACTTCCGCTTCATCCAGATAYAAAATATCGACCAAGGTGCCTACACTGAAAATCATGGAGCTGATGGATATGGCCACAACWAGAGAAAATAATATGACAATAAAYACTTTGAAGCGATACCGCAGCGCATAGCCCATGAGCCGCTTATAGACTGGCCACAGACGCGTAGTGGAGGTGCTGGCACTATCTCGACGCTGGTCGGCGATGCTAATGATTCGGGCCAAAGGGCTGCTTTCTGTTGTGAGGTTTCAACGATGAATATTCCGCACCAAAGAAGGCGCAATCTCATCGTTGTTGGGCGAGATCAATATGGCACTATGCTACCATAGCCCGGCAAATGGAGTAAAAAATACCCCTGTTACGTCCTTTCATTTCCCCCATGAAAACCAGTAGGATCTCCTCTATGGCTGGTGAAATTATATATGGACTCCACGCAGTGGAAGAGGCTCTCTTATCGGGCCAACAGGTAAATCGTGTCTACATCGCCAAGGAATCTCACGCCAAAGGATGTAAACGTATTCTTGGGAAGGCGAAGGAGCTGGCCATTCCCATTGATCCGATCCCCCAAGCCAAATTGAACGAGCTTACTCGAACACAGGATCACCAGGGCATTGCCGTGTCCATAAGTCCTGTCGAATATACCGACCTGGGTGCCATACTGGCGAATGCGGATACCCGGTCCACCATCGTAATGCTGGATCGAATACAGCATCCGAAAAATCTGGGGATGATCATTCGTATTGCCGCAGCAACCGGAGCGAAAGCCGTGGTGCTCCCTAAACGGGGAGGCGCACTCGTAGATGACAGTGTCGTTCGGGCCAGTGCGGGGACCGTGTTCCGCATACCCATCGTACCAGTATCCAATGTGAGCACTGCATTACGTAAACTTCAGGACGCGGGGTATTGGATTTATGGATTGGACGCTCATGGCGACGCCGCTATCATGGATGTAGATTGGCCGGAAARGTGTGTGTTGGTTATCGGCAATGAATCGACAGGGTTGCGCCCGGGAACGGCCAAGGTTTGTGATCAATTGGTACGTATTCCACTGGAAAATGAGGTGGAGAGTTTAAACGCGGCGGTAGCGGCAGGAATCGCTTTGTACCAGATAAAAAACCGGACTCAGCCCAAATGACGTCGGAAATATTCTGGATTGTCTAACTTGTCCAATTCAAACTTCGTGAAACGATCTGCTTCCCGCTGTGAAATTGGCACTTCCTTGGAACTGCGACCACCTGATTGTTTCCACCGAATGGCACTTTCAGAAAGTTGCGCTTCCATAAAATCTTCGTTGGTCTCAATATCGCTGGAGAGCCCATCTCTGAATACCCCTTCATCAATAAATTCTGTGATGATTTCGGCAATGTGCATCTTTCGCTCTTCTTTAGATCCATTTTCAATGATGGCACGATCCAACGCCATCACTTTCCGCCGGAAGAAAACAACCAGCTCGGAGCATCCTGGACAAGGCATGACCGCAACCACCCCTTTAGGCACACGGGACGCACGGAGACGATGAGAATGACAGTGAGGGCAATAAACGGGGTCCATACAACACTCCTCGCAGGGTGACAGCCTGAATGATAAATATGAATTCGTGAGGGAAACAGCCCATTTCCCAATAGGAAAATGGTAATTCATATTGCAGGGGCGTGTCAACCCCCATAAAACTCACCGAACTAGAAGCCGCCTTGCTCCAATATGCGATTGGCTTCTTCCAACGTACTGGGCATAGCTAATACACATCGAAAGCCTACATGGGGGGCGAAATTCTGATACAGCAGCTTGCGGGTGGATCCGGGAACAAAGCTATCCATCGTGTCAAATGATCCGCCAACAATGATCATCTCATCGTAGAAACCGGGGGTGCTTTGCTCGCCGGAATCCAGTGTACATGTCCACTCAAACAATCTTGCACCATACGCATGCACAGCCTTCGAAGATGAATCGGCCATCGCATTCCAACGCAGCACACCTTCCTCATCAACCCCGGCACTCATGGCACGGATCCAATGAGAAGACGTGGGCAATCGACGCGACGGTTCACCATGGGCAGCAAACGCCAATGCATCATAATACGTTACATACGTCATAGGCTGATCACGCATGGTCGCGTCCACTTCCCGAGGCCAGCGCCATCCTGTATCGCTGCGGGTGAAATCAGCGAAGGCACCTACAGTCACTTCATGCGTATCTATTAAAAATGCCGGTGTCGATTCCCCTGACCCCTCCGGCACGAATGCCATGCCTTGCGGCCAATACGCAATGGCCAGAAAACGATGCAGGGCTTTCCATCCGGCCTCCATCGTTTTAGCTTCATCCGTTTCCTCTTCACTTTGTGCCAAAGTCCAAAAGCTATTTCCTTCTGAATACAAATCTCCCAAGACAGGATCGCCTTCGTCTTCCGGGAATTTATCTACCACATTAAAAGCTGATGTATGCGCCCGATCCACCAGACGCAGCATCAATGCGGTAGTCTCTACATTCTCCGACCCAGGATTCACGACGGGAAGCCCATTTTCAACAGATCCTGTTTCAGGATGAATCATGGTGGTACGTCGTTCTTCTGCCGCCTTTATGCCGTATGCTGCCCCTGCTACGACCATCATGATCAACATGAATGTTACCGCTTTACGAGACAAACCTGCTTTGGGATTCACTTTTCCCGGCGAAACTACAGGCGGCGGTGTTTCATCGAGAGATCGAGGCGTGGCACCCGTCTCCAATTTGATTCGGATTTCACGCAGCGCTTCGCGTAATTCAGCGGCACTGGAATAGCGCTTGTCGGGTGATGGATTTAAACATTTTGCAATAATCGGATCCAGTGACGCAGGCACGTCGCGAGTGGTATCGGATGCGGTACGCGGCACACCTGTGGGAGTGTGTCCCGTCAGCACTTCATACAGCATGACTCCCACCGAATAAATATCGGCGCGCACATCCACCTTGGATGTATTTTTTAACTGCTCCGGCGACATGTAATGCGGCGTACCCATCACCATGGACGCAGAGGTCATACTGGGATTCGACATGAGTTTGGAAATACCGAAATCCATGAGCTTGATACTGCCGTCTGGCAAGACCATGACATTTTCCGGTTTGATATCCCGGTGGATAGTATATTTATGAGCGTAATCCAATGCTGCACACAGTGCATCGAACATGCGCAGGATAGCGTTCACCGGAAGCCGCTGCCCCGGCTTGAGTTTGTCCAGCAGAGAACGAAGCGAACGTCCCGGCAGCATTTCCATGGAAATATAAACAATGCCGTCTTCCGCCGTACCGATATCATGTACCCGAACAATATTCGGGTGAGAAAGCTGGCGGGCAATGCGTGCCTCGTTGAAAAAGCGATCCCGTACCATGTTGTCTTTTACGAATTCCGGCAGCAGCGTTTTCAGTGCCACCACTTCGCCCAGGGTATTGTCATACACCTTGTAAATGCAGCCCATGCCGCCTCGGCCCACCACATCCTGCACGGCATACCGCTTGGCAATGACCTGACCTCGACGGATATTCGACACCGACCCGGTATCTGGCACTTTGATTTCAAAGGGACTGCCACACCGGGTACACAATATTGCTCCGGCCTCTTCTTTATGACCACATTTTAGACATTTTTGACTGCTCATATCATGATGTACCATTTCCTCGACCTGCTCATCCTATCGAGAAAAGGGATAAAGTGCAATAAATGAACATAAAGCGAGCCTAATTTATCCGTGGTATCATCTCGCCGGGTATGATAAGCTGTACTTCAGTTACTGGGGTTGCACTTGAACTACCGAACGGTTGCGAATTATCCATGAAGCAAGATACGACAATTGGATTTCTGGGGTACGGCAACATGGGGCAGGCCATCGCCAATGGTCTGATGCAAGCGGGGACGGTAAAACCCAAACAACTGGCAGCCTATGATGTGGATGCCGCAAAGTTGAATGAGTTGCAAACGCTTGGCGGATCGACGGTCACATCCATAGCCGATTTGGCGAATCAGGCCCAGGTGTTAGTTCTGGCAACAAAACCCCAGGACATGGATGCCGCATTGGAAACCTTACAGGCTGCGGCTACGTCAGCGACCCTGTACATTTCCATCGCGGCCGGATTATCCATAGCCTATTTTCAGGAGCGGCTAGGAACTGATGCCCGAATTATTCGGGTGATGCCCAACATGCCTGCCATGGTTAGTGCTGGTGCATCCGGTATTGCCTTAAGCGATACGTGTACTGACGAAGACGGTTGCATTGCCGATGCTATATTTGGAGCCATCGGGATTTCTGAGCGCGTATCAGAACATGAATTGGATGCGGTGACTGCGCTGAGCGGCAGCGGACCGGCATATTACTTTTATTTAGTAGAGTGTTTTGTCCGGGCAGGCACCATGTTRGGTTTGAGCGAAGAAAAGGCAACCCGATTGGCTGCGCAGACATTATACGGCACGGGGCTCCTTTTGAAGGAATCCGACGAGTCTCCTGCGGAGCTGCGCGAACGGGTTACGTCCAAAGGCGGCACGACGTATGCCGCACTGGAATCGTTTCGGGCACACGGCCTGGAGGACACGGTGTACACCGCCATGAAAGCGGCTGCAGATAGATCGAAGGAACTGGGTAAATAAAATTTGAAACCTTAACCGTTAAACCGGATGGAGTAAACTGACATGACTGACGAAACAATGACCAACGACAACATTCCCGAAACAGATCACCTGAGCCAGGATCAGGGCACAGAGGAGACCGTACATACGGCTACCGATGTGGAAGTGACGCAAACGCCCAGCTCGCTATTTCGCCGCGCACTCCTGGGKGGATACAAAACGCCGGACGTGGACCAGTATGTGGARAAATCCAAAGAGGTCCTGGACGCTGTWATYGAGGAAAACAGAGATTTGAAAATCCGTATCGATGAAATGCGGGACGGCAGTATCACCATGCGCACCGCGTTATCCTCAGCACTAAAGTTTTCAGAAAATATCTCTGAATCAGCAGTGCGTGAAGCTCGGTCCATTCTGGAGCATGCAAAAATACAAGCCGAACGCTATGCCTCGGAAACGGCCAATGCCAACGGTACGCTGGCTCATGAAATCGAATCGCTGCGCGCCCATCGGGATCGTCTCACAGCGGAACTGAACCAGACCGTGGACAGCCATATTCGACTTCTGGACGCCATCGAAACGAATACCCTCTCGGAATCCAGCCGCCAGAAAGCACACGATCTTCTGGAACTGGGAAATCAGGTCTGATACAACTATGACCATAGCCCTACAGGCGTGGGTGCTGGTTCTGATTTCATTTGTGGGTCAGGCTGGTGAGGGTGGAGTCTCGTCTCAACTGGATACTTTTGCCCGGCAGCGGGACGATATCCAGACGTTACAGGCGCGGTTTACCCAGCAGACCATCACGCCCGACGAAACCATCGAATCCAGCGGCACCATCGTGTATACCAGTCCGAAGCGAATTATTTTTCGTTACGAAGATTTGGAGATAGATTACATGATCGATGCGCAGAATGCGTATGAGTACGACGCGGAATTGGAGCAGGTACTGATCTACGATATCGCCGGGCGACCTGAGGCAGCAGCCTTTTTCATGGGCTTTGAAAATAATGCCGACCAGTTACAGGAAGCCTATCATGTAAARGTGCTGCCGGCTCGGGATACAGACGTTCACGCCTTTGCTCTGGAATTGATTCCCAAGGCTAACGTGACGGAGGACTCCTTGTTTGAACGGGTCGTACTGCAAATTCGCCAAGGTGATTTCCTCCCAACCGTAATCGATATCACCAATGATGCAGAATCCAGCGTCACGTTTCATATACAGGATTTCGTGCTCAACGAAACGCTGCCCAAAAATATATCCTCCCTCTTCGTCCCTGCCGGCACCGATGTCATTGTGAACGATGCCATTGCCGATCCCGTGGAAGAAGGGGGTCGGTACTATCCACAACCCATTACCAAACCCCCAGTGCTGCCAGAGCATTCAGGTTTGGAACCACTTACAAAYTCCGTTCCGCTGGAACCWGTAGATTTCACTCCGTGAAACCAATCGTCCTCGCATCTCAATCGCCACGTCGCCGCGCCCTATTGGAAGCGTTGGGCACCCGGATCGAAGTGCGAGTGAGCCACGCCGAAGAAATCCTGGATGGCGATCCACACCAGGTCGTGTTGACGAACGCTGTGGTCAAACGTGACGCGGTAGCCGCCCTGTCCAAAGCGTCGGAACTGATCGTTGCCGCTGATACTATCGTTGTATTGGACGGTGCCATTCTGGGCAAACCCAATGACCTTGATGAAGCAAGAGACATGTTGTCCCGCCTATCCGGCCGCACCCACGAAGTGCTCACAGGCGTGGCCATCATCGACACCGAAACCTCCCAAACGGCGCAGGGCGTGGAAACTACCCACGTAACCTTCTGCRCCCTCACTGCCGACGAAATAAATTGCTTCGTAGACGCAGTGAATCCACTGGATCGTGCGGGAGCCTACACCGTAGATGGCCCAGGTAGTCTGCTGGTTGCGGGTTACGACGGCTGCTACCAAAACGTATTGGGGCTGCCTCTGGTTCATCTCAATTCCCTGTTTCGAACCTTGGGTGAAGACCTGTTCGACCGGGTAGATAAGGACAAAGCGCAGTTCTTGTAGACGCTTTCAGCCTTTATTTGCAGGCGTTTTTGACTTTCCCCCGCCAGACTCCGTACAATGCGCGATATGTCTTCTAAAACAATTAAATTCACTTCTCTCGGCGGCGTAGGCGAAGTTGGTGCCAGCGCACACCTTCTGGAAATCGATGGCGTTACTATCCTCCTGGACTGCGGCATGCACCCTAAGAAAGAGGGTAAATCCGCGCTGCCCGATTTTTCCCTACTCACAAAAGCCCCCGATGCCGTCATTGTATCCCACGCCCACATCGACCATTGCGGATCGCTGCCCCATCTTATGTCACTGTTTCCCGGCGTGAGCGCATACTGCACCAAACCCACGCTCCGTATCATGGACCGTATGTTTCACAACAGCGTAGCCGTCATGGGAAAGATCAAGGTGRAACAAGGCATCGAAGACTACCCACTGTACACCCATGAAGATGCGGATATCGCTATACGTCGTTCTTATGGCGTGGACATGAATCAGACTTTTCGCATATACCCCCAATCGCCTATCGACATCACATTCAGCCATGCTGGTCACGTATTGGGCAGTGCATCGGTGCGTATCGAAACTCCCGACCATACCGTGTTTTACACCAGCGATATCTGCACCGTGGATCAGGAACTGATGAGAGCGTATCATCCGCCCCACGATCCGGAGAACATCCAAACGCTCATCATCGAGGCTACCTACGGCGCAACGGAACGCGATGACGATTTTGATTACAACAAAGAGATCAATGCGCTGGCCGACAGTATTGCCGAAGTAATAAATCGGGGCGGCACGGCGTTGATCCCTTCTTTCGCTCTGGGACGCGCCCAGGAAATTCTCAACATCATCGCCCGCATGCAGTTTGAAGGACGCATCCCGCTGGTACCCGTGTATGCATCGGGACTGGGCCGCGCCATCTACGAAATCTATGACCGATTCGGCGATTACCTCCGACCGGATGCGGAGCTCAGCCCATTGAGCGAGTTCCTTTCCGTTGGCGATGTATGGGATCCCAAAGTAGCGCGAGGCCTGCTGGATACACCGTCCATTATTGTGGCCACCTCGGGCATGATGATCGAGAATACCCCATCGGCCATGATAGCCCAGCAGTTGGTGCGGGATAAACGCCACGGCATCTTCTTTGTTGGCTATTGTGATTCGGCAACCGTGGGCTACACCCTCCGCAATTCCAAGCCAGGCGATGAGATTGTATTTGAGCGAGGCGCGAAACCTACTAAAGTGGCATTGGATAACATCAAGGCCTTTCATTTCAGCGCCCACGCACCCCGGGAAGCATTACAAGAGGTTATTGACCATATTCCATCCAAAAATCTGGTCTTCGTTCACGGCGATCCTCCTGCGCTGGAGTGGATGTTCCACAACTCCGGCAATGGTCGCAAGAAATTCGTACCCGCCATCGGCGAAACAATTCCTCTGGAAGCCTGATCATGGCCCGGCGGCGAAATCCCGTCCTTACATGGCTCATCGGTACTATCGCCGTATCATACATCCGAATCGTCGGACTCCTCCCGCTTCCAATCGCACGACTTTTAGGTGATGGACTAACTTTCATTGCATACTATTTCGTGCCGCGCGTCCGACGTATCGGATTCCACAATTTGGATCTGGCTTACGGGGACAGCATGCCTCAACAGGAAAAAGCGCGCATCCTGAAGGCCGCGTGCCGCAACATGTGCCGGGTAGCCGTAGAGCTGCCGCACCTGCATCGCATTGCTACCGACACAGAACAAAAGCTCGTTCGATTTATTGTGCCCGATGACCTGGATCTTTCACGAGGCGCGGTGCTTATCGGAGCGCACCACAGCAACTGGGAATGGACGGCAGCAGGAATGGCGGCATTAGGCCATAAGCTAACCGGGGTAGTACGTCCACTGGACGAGCCGCGCATGAATGCCGCACTGGATCGTATCCGTCGAAGTACGGGCGTGGTGACAGTGGATAAAACAAATGCCGGCCCTACCCTCATCAAGGAATTACGTGCTGGTCATCTGGTCGGTCTCATGGTCGATCAAAATCCGCGGCAAAATGGCGTTCCCATCACCTTTTTTGGACACTCCACCTGGGCCACCGTTGCACCGGCTATGCTCACATTGCGCACCAAAGCACCTATCCACATTATGTCCATGACACGAGAGGCCGACGGTGTCTATGAATTTACGTTCCACCCCGCCATGAAGCTGGAACTCACCGGAAGCATGCGACAAGACTTGATAGGTATTACCCAGCAATGCCAAGACGCTATAGAAGAAATCATACGCGCCTGCCCGGAACAGTGGCTCTGGATGCACAACCGCTTTAAACCCCGCCCCAAACTCGAAGCCGAATGGGCCGCCAAAAAAAAGAAGTAGTATTCTCAACCCAATCCTACAACTCTAAGAATGGATGACAGCGGCTAAAGGAGTTATTGCATTGTGGCACAACCGCCCTCGGCTGTGGGTCTTCTTTACCCCAGATAGATCTGAAACCAATCCGAATCATGAAACAGTTTCAGGTGAGGATTGGATTGAATCGTTACACCATCCGGAAGGGCACCGTGTTTCTTCGCCCGCTCCAGCCATTTTCGACACATCTCCGGGTTTTGCTGTCGACCGTGCAGACACGCCATAAGCCACGCCCCGCTTCCCGGTACAATTTTTTCTGCCCGAATCAACGCATCCTTCACCTCATGCCAGATTTCTTCCCGAGCCTCTGGCGGCGCAAACTCCGCATGCAACAGTTTCGCCTCCGCATGCTGCAAGAATTGTTTCACCTGTTTTTCATCGCTATGAGCCATAGTACACCTTTGCCGTTCATGATAGGATGGATTAAACGAGCATTGTACTCGAAAAGGATAAGCCGTGTCAGATGAGCCGGAGGTGATAAAAGCTAGTTCATTCTGAAAGTGAACTAATTATTTGCCGTGGCGATTCAACATATTCATACATTTGAGTACCCTAAATTCCATACGGTACAATGTCTATATCGTTATTTTTTCATATTGGAGCAGTTAACATGAAATTACCGAATAAATTCGCCACGGGCACGATTCTATTTTTTTCGATCCTGTCCGGATGCTCCGATACTCCTCCTTCCCCCGATGACGAGGCTGCCACCACCGAAGCAATCAAGCATAATTCAGCTCCTAAAATGAATGTACTCATTCTGGTGCTTGACTCCTTTCGTGCCGACATGAGTTCTCTCTATGGATACGACAAGCCCACCACCCCGCATTTGGAGGCATGGGCAAAAAAAGGCACTGTCTTCACCAATGCTTACAGCCAGTCTACCACCACCAATACATCCGTATGGTCTTATTTCAATGGACAATATCCCTATTTATCCGATCTATTAAACCCTATTCGTGAAGAAGATACTCCTTTACCTGTCATTATGCGCAATGCCGGATACACGACGGCAGCCTTTTCTGATAATCCCTATATATCTACAAAAATGGGGTTCAGCAAAGGTTTTGATATCTTCGATAATCGACTTTTCAAAAAAACACATGCTCCTTTCCCGAAAGATAATAAAGATTTAAAATTGAGGTTGGAAATCCTGGCGAAAATCTATCCGCGTACAGGCGATACATCCAAGGATCTAATCGAAGAAGCCCAGAAATGGATAGTGCAAGGTCAAAACGATCCCTGGTTTTGTTACGTACATATCCTTCGTCCTCATAATCCTTATTATTCACCCGAGCCATTTTTCTCTCAATTCCTGGATGTGGAATCTACAGTTCCCAAAGATGCCGATCCGTTTCGATTCTTGCATTTACAAGAAACCTTGTCCAATATCCAGGATGCAACTACAGATATATCGCCAACTCCAGAAACACTAAAGATGCTGATCAATCTTTACGAAGGCAGCATTGCATACAGCGATCATCTTACTAATGAGTTCCTTCTGGCCCTAGAGAATAACGGCATCCTGGAAAATACGATGGTGATCATCATGTCTGACCATGGCGAAGCTTTTGAAGACCACGGAAAACTCCTTCACGGTCGCACCTATCCCTACCAGGAACAAGTTCATGTACCTCTGATTATCTTGACACCGGAGTCGTTTACATCAACGGTCAAGACCTCCGATACCCCCGTCAGCCTGGTGGATCTGCTCCCTACCCTCCAGGACATGCTCGGTCTGGATGTACCACAGGAACTCCACGGCCAGTCYCTCATGCCCCTGATGCTAGGCGAATCCACCTCATTTCGCAATCAYACTTTTTTCCAAAATCTATCCCCGGCATCTGTTGGAGTCATGCACAACAATCAAACACTAATGACTCACCTCACTCCTCATTATGACGAGATACTGGATCGAGTCGCTTACGATCTCAACACAGACCCCGGTGAACAGATCGATATATATGAAGAGAACGGAGACTTCGGAGAATTGCTTGGACTGGCAACACGCTTTATTGCCAGCCGGGTGAACAGACTGTCCCCCACCAATGTGGAATTCACCGATGAAGAAATAGAGTTGCTGGAAACCTTGGGTTACATTCAATAAAAAAAGCCTCTCCCGTGTTTATCAGGAGAGGCTTATTCAGTTTTGTAACGTAAGTGCTATTTTCCAATCTTGAAGTTAACGATGGTTTCAAAAATCTTYCCGTAGGGAGCGCGGAACAACCCGGTACTGTTTAGCTTGGCTTGATAGAACACGCTCTTTTCATGGGAAAAGGTTTTGAATCCTTCCAGACCGTGGTAGGATCCGCTGCCGCTGGGCCCTACACCGCCGAAGGGCAGTTCTTCCTGCGCCAGGTGGAACAGGGTCTCATTCACGCAGACTCCGCCCGCCGTGGTTTTCAGGATAACGTCGTCCCGCTTGGCACCGTCTTCCCCGAAGTAATACAACGCCAAGGGACGCGGGTGCTCGTTGATGTAGCGCACCGCTTCCTTTGAGTCGCTGTAGGTCATGACGGGCATGACGGGTCCGAATATCTCTTCGCTCATAATGGCCATATCTTCCGTGACGTTGAGCACCAATGTGGGGGGGATCTTTCGCGACGCTGCCAAGTCTTCATCCTTGGGGCTCACCTCAATAATTTCCGCGCCTTTCGCCCGAGCATCTTCTACCAGCGCATTGATGCGTTCAAAGTGACCGTCGGACACGATACTGGTGTATTGCTGATTATCCGCCATGGTGGGGTACAGTTTCTGGGCTTGCTCCTTAAATCCCGACACGAAGTCGTCCAGTTTATCCTTGGGCACCAGAGCATAATCGGGTGCCACACAGGTCTGTCCAGCATTGAGCAGTTTTCCACTTGTTATGCTGGGCAGGGCGCGTTTCAAATCGCAATCGGTTCCTATTACGCAAGGCGACTTTCCGCCCAGTTCCAGCGTTACCGGTACGAGATTTTTCGCCGCGGCCTGCATAACCAATCGGCCCACTTTAGTAGACCCAGTATAGAAAAGATGATCGAAGGGAAGTCCGCTGAATCCGGCACCCACTTCGGGGCCGCCAATAATCACGGCTACTTCTTCTTCGGAAAAACTCTCGGACAACATTTTCTTGAGCAGGTCTGATGTATTTGGGGTCAGCTCGGACGGCTTGAGCATGATACGGTTACCCGCAGCAAGTGCCTGAACCACCGGCACGATGGCTAATTGCAGGGGGTAGTTCCACGGGCTGATGATACCCACTACGCCCAGGGGCTGATAGTGGACCTTGCCTTTACCCGGCTTGAAGTCCATAGCGATAGGCACAGACCGAGGCTTCATCCATTTTGACAGATGCTTCTTATTGTGTTTGATAGAGGTGATGCTAATGAAGATCTCCGCCATAAGCGTTTCATGGCTGGACCGATTACCGAAGTCCTGGGAAATCGCTTCGACTATATCGTTTTTATAATTAACGAGGAGCCGCTGAATTTTATCGAGAGCTTCCWRWMSAYGGKYYWSACYRRNGYGMRYCWKYCCGSWNNAWCGMMKSNCNCTGTTTKWYSATSNTMGRARSSATATCGTCTTTTGGGGACGATACGGGTGCGACTGCCGAATGTTCTTCCACTACGGCCATGATAAGTTCCTCCTTAGGTCTTTAGTGACACACAGTTTAACACACAAATTTCGYAAAAAGCCCTCTTTTCAATAGATGACAAAGGAGAATACGCGAAGAAACCAGATGAAACCAGCACACAAATACATGAGAAAAAGTAACCAGAAAACCCGTGTCGATCTAACATAAGCCCCACTTTTTGAGGCCAAATCTATCCATACTTAGCTATACATGGCTACCGTATAAAAGAAATGATTGACAATGGCTTGAAATCTATGTAGTATTTCGCAATCAGCTTATTTTTCTTGAATAGAGGTCACTTTTATGCCAGATCATGAAATTCTCACCATTGAAGAGGTCGCCCGATACCTTCGCATTTCCGAACGCACCGTATACGACTGGGCCAATAAGGGAAGCATCCCTTGTGGCAAGTTGGGTACTACGTGGCGGTTCAAAAGGGAGGAAGTGGAAAAATGGGTAGACGACAAACTCTCCGGTAATGTTGCACCTGCACCTGCACAAAATATTGCCATTGCCGATGTATTGATTCCCAGCCGGATAGTACATATCGACAGTGAAAACAAACGCGATGCCCTGGAAGAAGTGTCGGCGTGTCTCGGCCACGCCCCGGAAATTACACAGCCGGATGAACTGGCCAAAGAAATTTTCATTCGGGAAGAACTGATGAGTACGGGCATCGGATTCAATGTCGCTGTGCCACATGTACGCCTGAATACCATTACCAATATTGTTATGGCAGTAGGAATCAGCCGGAACCCTATCCTGGATTATGAATCGCTGGATGAACAGCCAGTCCGCATTATCTGTATGCTAGCCGCACGACAGGAACAGCATGCCCAGTATTTGAAGACGCTGGGTCTTATCAGTAATGTACTAAAAAATACTACGGTCCGCGAATCGCTTATAGAGACCCARGATGCCAATTCCGCTTATTTAGTYTTGACACAATAAACYTTTCACYTTANACAGGAGCATCGCCCTATGGACACCACTACCGGGATACTCATTATCCTGGGCATTGGTGTGTTCGGTGGAATCCTGGGTGCCACGCTCTTTCAWCGGCKYMRSWTWMMYCRRSWMKTKKRWTRSMKSSCCWTRRSTSTGMTNNCAYKRSCRWKGTCGRYKWMSSYRKYMYYRRTMRMGANMRTANRKWMAAWATNYTGSARRCGNYTSRRSCTGNWTTGNSWYRGSYAKCMWMKGKTYMMTRGTGGGYGGCGAATTACATTTTGATATTTTCCGTAAACAGGGAAAACAACTCTTCGCTATTCTCTTCTTTGAAGGCGTAGGCGCATTCGTTATCGTGGGCATACCCATTGCGCTCGTCATGCAGGCCATGATAGACAATTGGTCTGTAGCCATCGCAACCGGTATTGTTTTCGGGTCCATCGCATCCGCTACAGATCCCGCATCCACGCTGAATGTTCTCTGGGAATATCGGTCTCGAGGCGTACTCACCAGCACCCTCATCGCTATCGTCGCGCTGGACGATGCCCTGGCCATGACGCTCTACGGTATCGGCACCACCGTAGCGCAAATCCTCACCGGAAGCTCGGCCTCCATCACCCAGGAACTGCTGCATACCGGGTTGGAACTGGGAGGCGCCGTAGCACTGGGACTATTCTCCGGACTGCTGCTCAAATACCTCTTGGGCTGGCTCAACACGCCGGAGAAATTATTTTCCGGAGCCGTGGGCATTATTCTGCTGGTCATCGGGGTCTCCGCTGTAATGGGAATGGACGTAATTCTCGCCGCCATGACCCTGGGCGTGACCCTGGTCAATGTAGGTTCATCGCGGAGCCGCGAAATATTCAAAACCGTCCGATCCTTCGCCGAACCTATCTACGTTATCTTTTTCGTCCTGGTAGGTGCGCGGTTTGACCTGGGCGTTATGCCCAGTTGGCTCTGGGGAATTGTAGCGATCTATGTGGTGGGGCGCAGTGTAGGAAAGATAGTCGGGGCATATCTGGGAGGCCGTCTTACGAACGCCGAACCCGTGGTGCAGAAATATGTCGGCATGGGGCTCTTTGCGCAAGGCGGCATCGCGGTGGGCCTCTCCATCATGGCCGCCCATCACCTGGAAGGTATCGCCGTTACCGAAACCCTTTCCCTGTCCGACATGATTATCTTCGGTATTACGGCATCCACGCTGATCCTGCAGATCACAGGACCACCGCTCATCAAACTGGCCAGTAAACTGGCAGACGAACTGGGTCGGGACGTAACGGAAGAAGACGTGATCGAATCGTGGACGGTTGCCGAAGTGATGAACAGCGACGTAACCCCCATCACTCAGGGCACACCCTTGAGCCATGTGTTTCAGATTTTTTCCGTGAACGACCATGTCATGTATCCAGTCGTGGATGGTGAAAATCACTTGAAAGGGGTTCTTACCCTGGATGGATTAAAGGCCATTCTGCTGGACCCGGAAACGTGGGATTGGGTTCTTGCGGCGGATGTGATGGCAGAAGCGAAATATCATGTCAGCCCCGGTATGCCTCTCAATAAAGCCCTCGAATATCTACGCGACAGCGGTAAGGAAGAGGTCCCGGTGATGGATGAATCCGGGGCTACGCTGGGGGTAATGGATCAACGACTGATCCGGATACGGCTTAACGAAGAGGTCATTCGACGCCGCCAGACCACAGCGGTTCAAGCAGAAGCYATCGCGTASCCCCCACGTGTATTCACACGATTTATGCTGTAGTATATAACCTTTGTGTATATCCCTTTCCGTGCATTAGGCTGCAGAGAGGCAAGTTAAACGAATTACAACGAGAGTTGTAGAGAGGAATTTTTATGACAAACGGATTTCGTGTGGGACTTGGATTGGTGTTGTTGGGTGTTGCCGCATTTACACCTCATGCAGTGATGGCCCAGAGCGGTGATTCTGTTCTAGATATGATCGAGCGCAGCGGGTCGCCTAGTAACTTAGGCGACCCTATAGGAACGCTTCCGTTACCATCACCGWTRTTTGMTGGRTRKGGYTTGRCGGATGCCGGGTCCAATCTGTTTTGGCATRCTRSATYSGGTGSGGCTGRKACKGTGTATTTGATCAATACCAACGGRAATGTGGTTAMTTCATTTTCGGTAACAGCGAACACGGGTTCGGCGAACGACATTACGTCCGATGGGACATTCCTATACATCGTTGATTCTGCCCCGTCAGAGGTGGACATATATGATATGGATGGCGTTTTTCAAAGCTCGTTCSCCATKCCTTTTTYACYCKSAGCGATTACATACAATCCCAATACAGGGAATTTGTACATCCCGGATGCCATTGGCGGGACCGTGGATGAACGTACCACGGCTGGTGTATTGGTTRMTAATTTYCCGCTAGYCGYCGGTGCGWYTCCTYTCRSCATGGAGTACGATGCGCAGCGGAATGGGTATTGGGTTATCGACGGTACAACCTTTAGAGCGGAACTCTACAATCTGGATTTTACGGTTGTTCGTCAATCGATTTCGGTGTCGCCTGCGACCCGCGGGGTTGCGGTAAAAGGGAACAAATTGTATGTAGTCGATCAAAGTGCATCGGAAGCCTTAATCTTTGATATTACCGAGTTCCAGTTGGCCGTACCATTTTTTCTGGATAATGGAACGAATCTGAGCGGCAGTATGCCTACCAGCGGTGTCGCCGCCTTTATTGGCATTAAGAACATGAGTGCCA
Organism: Candidatus Hydrogenedentota bacterium; assembly: GCA_002746185.1. Classification (GTDB taxonomy): domain Bacteria; phylum Hydrogenedentota; class Hydrogenedentia; order Hydrogenedentales. The sequence continues at coordinate 16 of NVWG01000056.1, read as the reverse complement.
AAAGTATTACCCTTAC
>NVWG01000055.1 GCA_002746185.1 Candidatus Hydrogenedentota bacterium | reverse complement strand
GATCTATYTSRYMARTGKWSSCSRSCWCWWSKSSCACGRMMMSSWWWWKYYMYTSSKMSAMMRYCTGCCCCACCTCGATGGTGCGAAACATGGTGCGCGCCAGCTCGGGCCGCTCTACAATGGGAATGTCATTTTCCACCGCAATAGTTCGGATTCGATCCGCCTGGAGTCGAGCGCCTTTGGCTATTACCGTGGGCGCATCCATTTCGTCGGCCTTATACCGCAACGCGATAGCGTAGGTCGTGGGGTWGGTAATAATCACATCCGCATCGGGGACTTCTTTCATCATACGCTGCATAGCCATTTGCCGCTGAATCTGCCGCACCCGCGCACGTATCTGCGGATCCCCTTCCAGCTGTTTCATCTCTTCTTTCATTTCCTGCGTAGTCATGCGCAGATCCCGCCCATGCTGCCACCGCTGAAATCCGAAATCCAGAATGCCCAGTCCCAACATGGCCACACCCACACGCCACCACACCGAGAAGATCAACCCCCATACATACACACCCACACCCATGGGGTTGCTGTGCATTAGATTGAACATTTCAGGAACGCGACTCCGCAACGTGAGATACACGATCCAGACCACCATCGTGAGTTTAGCAATAGATTTAATCAATTCCACTAACGTGCGCATGGAGAAGTACCGTTGAAACCCTTTAATGGGATTCAACTTTTCCAGTTTGGGTTGTATCGCCTTGGTAGAAAATAGAAACCCGAATTGCACCACGTTGATGGCAAAGCCGCCCACCATAAGCATGAGCATCGTGGGAATGATCACCGGGACCATCAGGTACAGCCCCTGCACGAGAATACCCTGCATGTTGTCCGTCTGGCGCATCAGAATATACGCATCCCGAAAATAATATTGGGTAATCCCCAGCAATTGGTTAAACGCCAGCGGACCGAGGAGCGACAAGCTCAGAATGGCCACAAGCAGCAGCACAGCGGAATTCAGATCCTGGCTCTTGGGCACATTTCCCTTGTCCCGCGCCTGCTCAATCTTGCGCGGTGTCGCCGGGAGTACCTTTTCCCCTACGGGTTGTTCAGCCATCGTCCGCTACCTATCCCAAACCCTGAATCAGCGTATCCACGTTCTGATACATCTTGAAGAACATGCTGTCCAGGTAATTCAAATACACATCCACCGTCAACGCCACAACAAGAAGTGCCGTGGCGATGGTGATGGGAAATCCAATAACAAACAAATGAATCTGCGGYACCACGCGGCCCATGATCCCCATGGAAACATAGGCCAGAAGCATAGCCGCAGTCACCGGTGCCGCGATCATCATCCCATCATAAAACATGAGACTGCCCCAGGTGGACAGGCTTCCAATGAGACCGATATCCGGAGACAGTCCGCCCAAAGGAATATGGCCAAACGTAGATGCCAAAGCCCGTATCATCATGTGGTGGCCGTTGGTGATGAGCAAGTAGAGTATAGCCAGGATAAAATAGAAAAAACCGAAGATAGGAAATTGCGTTTCCATGGCCGGATTAAAAACATTCATCATRCCGAAGCCGGACTGCATGTCCATGATCTGTCCYGCAACCTGTATGGCCGAAAATGCCAGCGTAAGCACCAAGCCAATCACCATGCCGATAAGGATTTCACTAATCGCCATGAGTGTGAATTCCATCGTGCCCGAAGGAAGCGGTTCGTCCAGAACACCCAACGTCGGTGTGACGATAAACGCGAACATCCCTACTAAACCAATCTTGGCGATGACCGGAAAATTTGCTGACCCCAGTACCGGCGCTGTGAGGATCAATCCGGAAAACCGCACCAGTACCAGCAGGAAGACTTTCAGTATTTCGATTTCCGCAATCATCTAGATCAACGTGTGCAGGTTGGAGAACAGGGGCTCCACAAACGTACGAAAGGTGTCCACCATCCACGGCATGAACAGGGCGAAGGAMARCATNNCNACAACNACKATYTTGGGTACAAAAGAAAGTGTGATTTCCTGAATCTGGGTCACAGACTGAAATATACTAATGGTCAGTCCCACAACCATGCCCGATAAGAGCATAGGGGCAGAGACCATGAACGTAACGATCATGGCGTCTCTGCCGAGAAACAAAACTGTGTCCAACGACATGGTACTTCTCCCAATCCGCGTGGCCCGTGAATGCCAACCTATGTAGTATCTTAAATTTACGACAAAAGTGTCAACTAAATTATTGTCAAATGTATACCATTCATTACATAAGGTGTGAAATTTGAAAATATGTCCTTAAATTACTCCATTGGGCACACTACATTACCAGACCTATTCCGCGTCCCTTAACCACCTGTCTTGTAAGCTATTAGCGAGTTGTCAGATCACTTTTTCCATGTTACAGTTCAAATAAGGCATGGTGCGGAAGCCATGTAGCTCCAATATACACACAAGAACGATCAGAATCAGGGGGAGAAACAGACTATGGCCAAGATGGATCGCTTTTTCCAACTCATGGTGGAGCATCAGGCTTCGGACTTGCACATGAGTACCGGATGCAAACCTATGTTCCGCAAAGACGGCTCAATTCTGCCGTTGAAAAATGACGAGTCGCTAACAGAAGTAACGGCTAATGAACTCCTGTACGAGATCATGCCTCGAAAAAATGAGGAAGAATTCAACGCCACCAACGACACCGACTTCGCGTATGAACTGGAAGGCTACGGCCGGTACCGCTGTAATATCTTCCGGGACAATCGCGGCATAGGCGGGGTGTTTCGACTCATCCCCACCGAAATTCTTACGGTAGACCAACTGGGGCTGCCCAAGGCCGTATTGAAATTCTGTTCGCTGCATAAAGGCCTGGTGTTGGTAACCGGACCAACCGGGAGCGGGAAATCCACCACCTTGGCAGCCATGATCGACTATATCAACGATAGACGTACCGACCATATTCTGACCATCGAAGATCCCATAGAATTTGTTCACCCCAATAAAAAATGTCTCGTGAATCAGCGCGAAGTGGGGGTACACACCGAAAGTTTCAGCAAGGCATTGCGTGCGGCGTTACGGGAAGACCCGGACATTGTGCTGGTAGGTGAAATGCGCGATCTGGAAACAACCCATATCGCCATTGAGACCGCGGAGACAGGCCACCTAGTTTTCGGCACACTGCACACCACCACCGCCGTGGGCACCATAGACCGGATGATCGATCAATTCCCCGCCGGACAACAAGCTCAAATTCGCACCATGCTGGCAGAGTCGCTCAAAGGAATCGTAGCCCAGAACCTGCTAAAAAAAATCGGCGGAGGCCGGGTAGCCGCGCTGGAAGTATTGATTGTGAACCAGGCCGTATCCGCACTCATTCGCGAAGGCAAGAATACGCAAATCATGAGCATCATGCAGACCGGACAACGGGAAGGAATGACCCTGCTCAATCAGGAATTAGCGCGCCTGGTAAAAGAAGAAATCGTTTCGCCGGAAGAAGCCTACGACAAAGCCGTCGACCGCCCCGATTTACTTCGTCTCTTCGAAACCAACGACATCTCCTTCAAACCAGAAGACGATWWCAGCGSAGAGTAAGCCYRYWARRKTAAYTCCAMTYMAACANAANNTTAAAANGCCCCGGTAYGGAGRATAAACTCCATACCGGGGCGTTTCTTTTTCTAAATTATTTTCGGAAATTTGTTAAGGTTGAACGCGAACTGATTTCCGTCGTCGGATTCCTACCGCCATCATGGCTSYMGCCGCCAACGTCAGCATCATCGCYACTGGCGCATTCAGAATCACACCGCAAACGGCAATGAACGGCACCAGCACTATCTGGGCAGCATTCATCAATACCGGATGACTTTCTACTACCTGCACCATTCCCGGGCTCAAGCGGTAATACACATTGGACACGAATTGACCTGCCGCATTATTCAGCAGGTATGTGTTACGCAGTGAGCGAATGGTATTTAATTCCTGCGCCATAGGTGTACCGTAAGCCGCCGTGGCAATCAGACACGTACCCCCGCTGCTGCTRCTATCTARYCCTTCRGCRTAMGCRCCAAARATWWGGCCRATTTCGCTGAGCAGAAYTTCCCAGCCGTCACCATCGGCGTTCACAGCTGCACCCGAAACGGCGACCCAGCCAGCTTCATCGCCGGCATACGTCAAATCATTTCCACTCTGCATGTAGGTCGTATCATAGCTATACAAAAATCCATCGGTGATACCAGTCAAAGCGGATCCAAACACTTCCAACGCAACTTCGAATCCAGCCGGCAACGTATCGGTTAATTCTACCCATACTCCGCTTACGCCACCACGAACACCGGGCACTTCAAGCAGGATATGCACCCGCAAAAATGCACCGCTGGGAGCCGCGGCATCGGGAATGTTAAACTCACTAAGCGGATCCACAGCATTATCTACTAGATTGGCCGGGTTCGTATTTACCGCCACCACCAATATTCCATTGGTCGCATTTTGAAGACTGGTGTTGCCGGGGATAGCACCTTGCAGCTCTGCCAGCGTAGGTGAATTGATGAGTGCGGTCACGGATTGGCCATTACCCAAATCCAGGACGATGCTCAGTTCCGCACCCAACGCATCCGATCCCCGTTCAGGAACTTCAGCAATACTCTCAAAGGTTGTAATGGTTTCCGTACCATCAGCATTGGTAAYAATAATCATCACCGGGGTATCGCTGCCGGGCGGAGATAAATTGGTTAACTCATCAGCATCGGGCATCCCGTTGCCATCCGTATCCACATCTTCCAGTGCGATAATATCTACCCCAAAACTTATGGAATCTTGTGCATCGAATGTGGCCGTAGCCCGCGAGTTGTTGTAATACTGAGCCGCCGTCGCAAAAGCTCGGATCGTAATCTGTGTAAAAGTGTCAGCGCGCGTTAATCCATCTGCTTCAGTCAGGTCTACCACCGCATCCCATTCATTGGGATCGCTGACCTTAACATTGGCATCCACGATGGAGGTGCCTGTCCAGGTATTACCATTTATGACACCGTCCAGCGCTACTTCAACACCTGCTACACCATCCACGAAGCCATTGGTTTCTACTTCCACCAGAATGGGCAGCGTGCCAGGGGTTGTTCCCCCTTCAGTAATTACAATGAGATTATCGCCGTCTTCCGGCTCAACGATTTCCACTATTTCTGTTGCCAAAACCATGGCAGGTACAAAACACAAAGCGACGGCTGCAACCGACAATACACTGGATTTACGGAAAGTATTTAACATGCTACCTCATCCTCCACACGTTTACGGCAATAAGGCTCTTATTCTCTCACGAAAATACGCCTCGATCTTTTCGTTGATATTAACGGGTTTTCTAAGATCGATTGCCTACCCCAAGTTTGGTGACACCGCATCACCTGATCCAATTGTATGCTACATTAGTCCATTCCGTCAACGGTTTTTCCATTCATTATCTATTAGGCCTAACAGTAAATACTTAACAGGATTTGTACTCGACTGAACATATAACGTGGCCCGATAGGTATGTTAAACTAACTATGACTGCACGTTGAATTCAGGGGATAACATCTATACATGATTCAGGTTACCTGCCCCAATTGTGGGCTTCATATACAGGTTCCAGAAACCGTGGAAGGSCGACAGGGCATCTGTTTYGCCTGYGGTTCGCCYATGATGGTTCCCCGTGTAGCCGATCCCGCCGCAACGCCGGATATTCAATTCAGCCAGGGCGACCGTATAGCGGAACGATATGTTATCGACAGTCAGATTGGCAAAGGGGGCATGGGAGCAGTCTATAAAGCCCGAGACACCCTCATTGACGAAGAGGTGGCGCTGAAATTCATGCACCCAAAAGTGCTGAAAACCCAGCGTGGTCAACAATTATTTATTAAAGAAGCTCAAGTAGCCCGTCGTTTGCGCCATGAAAACATCGTATCCGTCCACGACGTGAGCACTACGCCGGAAGGGGTGATGTATATTTCTATGGAATTCCTCAACGGGTTATCGTTACGGGAATACCTGCGCCAGCATCGCACTAATCGGAAATTGCTGGATGTGCGTTTTGTTATCAACATCACCCTGCAAGTTCTGGCGGCTATGGAATACGCCCACAAAATGATCGTACACCGGGACTTGAAACCGGAAAATATTATGCTGCTCCCCGGCGAGACCGCCAAGGTGCTGGATTTCGGTCTGGCATTGAATGTAGAAGAAGATGTTCAACCCGTTGCACCCGATCCTTCCAAGAAAGGTCGCGTCATTGGTACCGCAGTCTATGCTTCCCCGGAACAACACCAGCACCATCCCGTAGACTTTCGCTCCGACCTCTACACCATGGGGCTCATCCTTCATGAAATGCTTACACTCCGCACCCCAGCCGACGAGCCGGTGACTATCATGGAAGTCCGCACGGATGTAGCGCCCTCCATCGTGGAAATCGTTCACAAAGCCGTGAACAAAGATAAGGATCTACGCTGGCAGTCCGCACGGGATTTCCGCAAGACCTTAGCCGAATGCTACGACAAAGCATACAAACGTCACGAAGTAAAAGAAATCAAAAGCGCATCGGGTATGCGCGTATCCACCGAGAAAATGGTGTTTCAGGACGGGGGCAGTTTCATCATGGGCTGCAACGATGTGGCGGAAGAACGYCCYGAGTTCGAGGCCCAYGTAGAWCCSTTTTATATCGATGAATACCCCGTGACRATAGAAGAWTATGGACAATTTYTKGAGGCCACYGAACATGATCAGCCCAAGTTTTGGGAAGACCACGATCTGAACGGGCCACGCCAGCCCGTAAGCGGACTGACCCTGGAAGATGCCATGGCCTATGCGCGTTGGATCGGAAAACTCCTGCCCACAGAACGGCAATGGGAATTTACTGCCCGAGGAAGAGAAAATCGAAAATACCCTTGGGGTAATCTGGAACCGGACACCACTCGATGTAATTTCGGCGACTACCTGGGTATGCCGTCCATCGTCAGTATGCACGAGACCGGTGCCACCCCAGAAGGAGTCTACGACATGGGCGGCAACATCCACGAATGGACCCTGGACGGATTTGTCCCCTACAACCCGTCCAACGGCGGCGACAACACCCAGTCCGACGATCCCCGCCGCGTCGTGCGAGGCGGTTCCTGGCATTCCGACTCCCCAGAACTACGCACCACCAGCCGAAAAGGACTCTTCCCCCAATCCCAACTCACCACCGTCGGTTTCCGTTGCGTACTCCCCGCCTCCGCCATCGATCCGTCGCTAGACGGATAATCCATTCAACCTGCCCGATTTGGCCACGTCGCTCTGACACATCAACCGCTATTTTTATCCGCAGATTGCGCTGATGACACAGATGAAAAAGTGTGGCAAATAANGGGTATGTCATTGCGAACGAAGCGAAGCGTAGTGCGGCAATCTCCTCAGTCCAAGCACTACACTTTCGTCTCAGGTAGTTGAAAAACTATCCAGATTAAAATGTGGCACAGCCGCCCTCGGCTGTGAACCTCACGGAAACAATATCATCCCCGTTTGAATACGCCTCGGGCACTCTYTATAGTGGAWTRRGTACGCATGGYGTGCGTATNTTGCAGGRAYGATGCAAACGTAGGACGGGCAGTGAGATGGACGGACAGGTACTGGTATTGAACAAATCGTGGGTGGCGGTGAATATCGCCTCTGTGCGCCGTGCTATCAGTCTGTTGTATCAGGACATGGCGCGGGCGGTGTACCCGGAAGACTATTCCGTATTCGATTTTGAGGATTGGTGCGAGTTGTCCCGAGTGAAGAAGGACGGGCGATTCATTCATACTCCCTCCCTAAGCATCCGTGTGCCGGAAATTATCGTATTAAAAGGATTCAACGGATTCATTCAACGGGAAATTCGATTCTCCCGACGCAACATCTTCGAACGAGACAAGCAGATGTGCCAGTATTGCGGTCGCAAATTAGCCAAGGCCAGCTTGACCATTGATCATGTTGTACCTCAATCCAAAKGGGGGCGCGATACGTGGGAAAATCTCGTGTTGGCGTGCGTGAAATGCAATGTAAAAAAAGCCAACCGCACACCGCGTGAAGCCGGGATGCCGCTGCGTCGTACCCCCATTAAACCCACATGGCTTCCCACCCTGGGCGTTAAACTGCCTCAGCATAAAATGACCAGTTGGCAGCAGTTTATTGATGCTGCGTATTGGGACGTTGAACTAAGAGACTAACATTATGCCCACGCCGCGTTACGCCGAAGTGGCGTTGCCGTTACCCTTGGATCGGCTCTTCACTTACTCGATTCCCCAAGCCCTACAAGAGTCCGCTGCGCCCGGCATGCGCGTGGTGGTGCCTATCCAGAATCGGCTGGAAACGGGCTACATTGTTCGACTCACCAATTCGACAGATGTGGAAAAAGTCAAAAACCTCATCGAACTGCCGGATGAAACACCCCTGGTCTCCGAAGAAATGCTGGAGCTGAGCCGTTGGGTATCCCAATACTATTGCTGCTCCTGGGGCGAGGCCATCCAATCCACCATCCCCTCCGGCATCAATGCGCGCACCAAAAAACGGTACACCTTGGCTCCGGATCAGCTCACAGGGGGACGCTATTCGGATGCACAACGGACCATCGTAGCCGCCATGCATCGCCACGGCGGCACCCTCACGGAAACGGAACTGAACAAAGCAGTAGAAGGTCCTGTCGCTCAGAAAGACGTGCAGTCGCTAGTGCGCCGAGGCATTTTGCTGTCCGAAACCTACACCGAAGATCCCCGCGTATCGGCGAATACCGAAGCCTGGGCCGTATTGCCGGACACCCCGCCGCTGACTATGAATGACATCGCCAAGCTGCAACGCCGCGCACCGAAACAGGCCGCCGTGTATCTGGATATCCTGCGAAACGGCCCGGCATTGCTCATACGCGATCTGTGTGATCGACAGGAAGTGACCACCTCCGCAGTAAACGCATTGACTTCCAAAAAGCTATTGGGTCGAGAAGATCGGGAAGCCTACCGCATGCCCGCGTTTCAGCCTGACGAGCGTGCTCGGGAAAAACATCCGCTGCTCACAGAACAACAAACCGCGTTCGAGACCATCACCGGGGCCATCGCCGCCCGACAGTTTGAAACCTTCCTGCTCCAGGGCATCACGGGATCAGGCAAGACCGAAGTCTATCTTCAAGCCATCGAGTTCGCACTGGAAAAAGGCTTGAGCGCTATCATCCTCGTGCCGGAAATTTCCCTCACCCCTCAGACCGTGGGACGCTTCCTAGCTCGCTTCGATACGCGTATCGCGGTACTCCACAGCGGGCTGGGCGCTGGAGAACGCTAWGACGAGTGGCGGCGCGCACACCGGGGCGAGGTCCAGATCGTTATTGGTGCCCGATCCGCCATTTTCGCACCCCTGCCGAACTTGGGCATCATCGTTGTGGACGAAGAACACGACTCCTCCTACAAACAAAGCGACACACCCCGGTACCACGCCCGGGACGTGGCGATCATGCGAGCCAAACTCAACAACGCGGTGTGCGTATTAGGCTCTGCCACCCCATCCATCGAATCCTATTTCAACACGGAGTCCGAGAAATCCACCCGACTCGAATTATCCGTGCGCGCCACGGCGGGAAAGCTGCCAGAAGTGCAGGTAGTGGATATGCGCGATGAAACCAAAGAGCTGGGCGGGGAAGTGGTGCTGTCGCGCAAATTGGAACGGGAAATCCAGCATCGGGTAACAGAAAAACAACAGGTCATATTGCTCCTCAATCGCCGAGGTCACTCGCCTTTCATCTTGTGCCCTCAATGCGGATGGGGGGCGGAGTGTGAGCATTGCAATGTGAGCCTCACCTATCACGCTAAAGGAAACTACCTCCTGTGCCACTACTGCAACGCCCGGAAACCCGTCCCGGTGATCTGCGATGAATGCCAATTTGACCAACTTATWTATTTGGGTGCGGGWACMCAAAAAATCGARGACTACCTYATGCGCGCCTTCCCYGGCAGYCGTGTCGCCCGAATGGATCGGGACACCACATCGCGCAARGGTGCCCACGCSGAAATYCTCGGGGCATTCGCAAAAGGCGACGTGGATATTCTAATCGGAACCCAAATGATCGCCAAGGGCCACGACTTCCCTGGGGTAACATTGGTCGGCGTKRTMAAYGCKGATACAGGWTTRACGCTSCCSGATTTTCGYGCCGCYGAAAAYGGATTCCAAYTRYTSACWCAGGTKGCRGGCCGCGCCGGACGAGGCGAGATACCCGGYACCGTYATCATCCAAACMTACCGACCCAAGCACTACGCCGTGCTKGCAGCGGCACAGCACGATTACGCCGGCTTCTATGCTCAAGAGATTCTACACCGTGAATCCGCTGCCTATCCGCCATACCGACGCATGGCTAATTTCGCCGTAGAAAGCGAAGACCTGCTGGAGGCGGAAAAAGGTATCGCCCTGCTCCATCGTATCGCCCGTGAACAGGTGGAAGCACTGGGCTATCAGGGACTGGAATTGCTGGGACCCGCACCAGCCACCATCCACCGAGTTAATCGCAAATACCGATGGAACCTGGGTGCCATATCCAAATCCGGTCAACGCCTTAACAACCTGGCCCGCGCCGTCCGCGAGTCCTTCAGCGATAGGGCCAGCCGCGCCGTTAAACTGAAGATCGACCTTGATCCCTACGGAATGTTCTGATCGAGTAACGCGCAATTGAACGACCGCCTCGATTGGGGAATGGAAGAATGGAAATTCACTACTACTAAGGAGAATCGAACTTGGAAACCCCTCCATGTAGTGGAGAAATAGAGTTCTTCTTTATCCAAAGGAAAATGAAAAAATCCTCCCTCGTATTGAGGGAGGATTTAGAATGTTTATCTTTTTAAATGGTTATGCTTCAGGACTAGGAGTTAAGCCTGAGCGGCTTGGCTGCGGCGTTCCTGACGTGCTTTGTTACGTCGTCGTTGGCTGCTTCCTGGCTTGTTCCTTGGTGTGCTGGAACTGGAGCYGGAATTTGATTTGGATTGGCTGTTCCCGGATGAGGAATTCGCCGGACGGTCGGAGCGTTTCCGAGGGCCGGGACGACGTTTGCGTTTTGATGGGGCACCGGAACGGYTTGAATCGCTGCGTGCTGCATCTTCATTTCTACCCGAATTTCTATTCGAACGAGAACGTCGAGGGGAATCCGATTTGGGTGCATCTGACGTATCGAACTCCGGGTAGGAGCCGTCCCAATTTTCCCTATTGAGTTTCGTGCCGATGGATTTTTCCAGGTTGTTCAGTTCGCGCCGCTGATCGGGRCATACRAARGTRAGKGCATCACCGGATGCGCCAGCCCGGGCGGTACGGCCAATACGGTGTATATAGTCATCGGGGGTCATGGGCATATCGAAATTGATGACGTGGGTAATGCCATCTACATCCAGACCGCGAGCCGCTACATCGGTAGCTACGAGAATCTGGTAGTCGCCTCTGCGGAAACCGTCAATGGCCTGCTGGCGTTGACGCTGGGTGCGGTCGCCGTGAATGGCAGCTGCCTTCAAGCCTTCGCGTTTCAGGTTTTTGGCTATGCGATCTGTGCGGTGCTTCGTGCGTACGAATACGATGGTGGATTCCACTTCGTCTTTGTGCAGCAGGTGCATGAGCAGTTTGGGTTTCGCTTTCTGGTCCACCGAATATACGCCCTGGCGGATATCCTTGGCGGGGGCTGTTGAGCGGCCCACTTCGATACGAACCGGATCTTTTTGAAAATCTCGGGCGAGTCGTTGGATGGTTTTAGGAAATGTTGCGGAGAACATAAGCGTCTGGCGATCTTTTGGGAGCGCGCTGAGGATGCGTTTGATATCGGGGAGAAATCCCATGTCGAGCATGCGGTCTGCTTCGTCCAATACCAGCACGGAAAGGTCTCTGTAATTGATGTGACCCTGGTTCATGTGGTCCAGGAGTCGACCGGGTGTAGCTACAATAATGGATACGCCGCGACGGAGTGCTTTGGTCTGGGGTTCCATTCCTACGCCTCCGTAAATACATGTGGAGCGCAGGCCAACATCTCGTGCCAATGATTTAAGTACGTCGTGTACTTGTACTGCCAGCTCCCGCGTAGGCGTGAGTACCAGCATGGTGTTTTTCGATATTTTGAGTTCAGCCAGCCGCGTAATGGACGGCAGCCCGAACGCCAGTGTTTTACCGGTACCCGTTTGGGCGACGGCGATTAGGTCGCGGCCTTCCAGCGCAGGTCCAAATGATTTCGCCTGTACGGGTGTGGGTTCGGTGATTCCCTGAGAGGTCAGGGTTTTGAGTGGACGTGGATCTAGATCATAATCGTGAAAAGACATGGTGTTCCCTTTTACAAATTGCCGGTCGTTCAGCTTGCAAATTCCTTCAGCTTTACGCAACACCGGCAAAGAAAGGGGGGCTCACAAAAGGAGGGATACCCGGTCTTCAAGGCGAGAAATGTGCATTCAATGAGGCCAACGGTGGCCAGATAGTGATCGAACCGAATTAACTAACTGAGCAAAGTATACATAATAGTCAAGAGTTAATCAAGCCTGGAGCGAAATTAGTTTTCGGACTCTTTTTGTCCAAGATTACAAATATCTTCAATTACATGGGACGATTATACTTTGATCGAGTTTAAAGGTATCAATCACAAGAAAGAAACAATTAAAGATTGGACAATGAATTATTCTTTGTTTCAGCATCCATGTCATTCTCAAGTTCCTTGCTATAATAAGCTATTCCAAAATTGATATCGTAGTTGTCACCTGATAGGATTAAAATTAAATTGGTATCTGAAAAATCCCACTTCGACATGTATGTAAGATGACCGACGCTGATGGCCATACCATAATTTTCAGGATCGTCTTCGTATAAGTCATTTTTCCAGAAAATTTCATCCATGCTTGGTTTTCCATATTTTTCTACTAATAGGTTTTTGAGGTCTTCATAATCCGATATGTATTCGGTATCATTACTATGGTTTTCATTTATCATATATATCGCTTGGGCTAATTGGTTTTTGAAGAAAATGTATCCTAATTGAGTACTTAGTCCAGCAATACTAGTTTTGCCTGCTAGTGTTGTCGCATCTTCTTTTGTTAACTCGATATCTTCATGCTTTTGAACTTCCGACATGGACATACCCCAATTAGTATTTCGAAAGTCCGGWTTTTTTACCAATTCTATTTTCTTGGAAGCTGAGCTACTATTATTTTTACTTGCTACTCTTTCATTCTTCTTTTCTTCGACCGAGCTATCAATAGAGACATATATGTTCACCAGCTTCCAAGATAGGCCCTGTCTCTCTAAAATAAATCGTGTTTCATCTCCTACTTCGTCGGGAACCCAAGCAGAAAATCGGCTTGTAGAATCAAATGTATATCGTGCATTCTCGAATAGTTCGTTCTTATCAATTGGTTCTGTATTCGCAATATTATCTACTGAAACTTTCGCACCTTCCATGAGGTTGGCCAGACCCGCAGGAGTTATCAAAGTATCAACAAAACTATCCACAAGAGTCGTTGCCAATCCTGCTGCCAGAAGACCGAAAGGGTTGTCATCAAGATCTTCAAGCAAATCTTTCGTCAAAGACGCATTAAACTGATCCTTGAGATTCTGTCGTAGATCTGGAAAATCAATATGGGCTTCAAGTTTTTTTGAATCTTGATTAGCAACAGCTGATTTGATACTTGAAATGGTTCTATATGGACCTGAAATAATAAAACCAAGAGTAGATGAAATCAGTAGGAGTACAACCAAGAATAAATATTTCTTTCGCCTTAAACTTTTAGGTTTCTGTAGCCCCTCCCGTTTTTTAGAGGTGGTATTCGTTTCTTCATTCACACTATGTTCATGTGCGCTATCCGTATCGTTGTGCGACTTCTTGGTTGCAAGATCGCTTAATTCAAATTCTAGTGTTGGCACCGAAATAGCTTTTCCACATCGTTTACATGTGCCGGATTTGCCTGCATATTCTTCTGGGATATTAAGTTCATTATTGCAGTGGGGGCAATTGTATTTGATCATCTTTATTTCTCCTAGAATAAGTATTCAAATACTAGCTAACCTACTTATAAGAAGTTATAGTGCTTAAGGGTACTAATTCAAAATTTAATATTTTTATTACTATACCCCTTTGCTTGTACGTAATGTAACTCTTGCTGTTGTTGAGTGTTATGGTGGTGATCGGAGTAAATGGATCCAATAATAAGAATGTTGGATTTCGGATAACTTGGAATAAGTACATTCAGTGGGAAATTTACAACTTATTTAAAAAATCACCCCGGCGTGATTTTTCCCAGCACTACGGCGCGGGTGGCGCCTGTGGCGTGGGGGATGTTGGCGGGGGTGCCGCAGATGGTCTCGTTGCCGAGAATGGCGAAGGCTACGGCTTCTTTGGCATCTACGGGCAGGCCGTATTGGTCGCTGCGGCGTATAGGGATACCGGTGAGTCCTTGTCGAATACGTTTTATGAGGGCTTTATTGTGGGCACCGCCGCCGCTGACGATGAATCGGTCGATGGTGTATTGGGTCTTCACAAAGCGGTTGAAGGCGCGAATGATGCTGTAGGCTACGGCGGTGGTGACGGTGCAGATGAGATCCTCGAAGCGGTGATCTTTACGGCTGATGAGGGCATCGCGCAGGTAGACTTCCGGTCCGAAATCTTCCCGGCCTGTACTCTTGGGCGGCAGTTCGTTGAAGTAGGGATGCTCCAGCAGGTATTCCAGAAATTCATCAATGACCATCCCTTTGSAGGCGGCTTTGCCGTCCACATCCATCTGCTGATTGCCGGAGGTGAGCAAGCGTACTGCACCGTCGATGACCATGTTGCCCGGCCCGGTATCAAAAGCCATAACGTTATCCATATTGGGAGGCACGACGGTGATGTTGGCGATGCCGCCGATGTTGAGGAACGCGACGGTGCGGTMTTCGCGATGAAACAGCACCCACTCGGCGTAGGGCACGAGGGGCGCGCCTTGTCCGCCAACGGCCATATCCCGTGTGCGGAAATCGGATATTACCGGGACATTGCATGCCTCAGCAATGATGGAGGGTTCGCCAATTTGGAGGGTACCTGCTCCTTCGCTGTTTCGTGGCGGCAGGTGAGCGAGGGTATGGCCGGATGTAGCAATAAAATCTACGGCAACCAGATCGCGTCGGGCGACTTCTGTCATGGCGGATGCTGCTTTGGCCATGGCCTTGCCTACCTCGAAATTCAGAGCGCATACTTCTCTCGCGTCGATTCGAGCAGCGAGAAGACGCATGCGCAGATCCTGCGGGTAGGGAAACGCCTGGAAATCGATGAGTTTCATAGCCAGTGTGGATCCGGTACCTTTGATGCGGACCAGTGCCGCGTCAACGCTGTCGCAGGATGTGCCGGACATGAGACCGATTACGAAGCGTGCATCTTTATTTCGGAGTTGGTCTAAATTCACTACTGATACCTCTCCATTTCCACCCCGGTGAAGTAGTGCTTCAGAATTTGATCATAACCCATACCCTGAAGCGCCATACCCTGAGCGCCGTTCTGGCACAATCCTACGCCGTGGCCCCGGCCTCCGCCTGTGAAGGTGAAGGTCTGGATACCGTTTACTTCTGTTACATCCAATACAAACATTGCGCTGGGTAAGCCGCCCAGAGCCTGCCGAATGGGCAGCTCTTTCTTGATAACCTCAGTACGTTGACTTCCATACACGCGAATCCATTTAAGGCGTCCACTCACGCCTCGGTCGCCCAATTTAATGCGATTAATTTGGCCTACGTTAACGCGTTTATTTATCATATCACGGATTTCCGGTTCTGAATAGTTGCGGGACCAGCGGAAATACTTTTTATCCAGTGAGCAATAGGCTGTAGGGGACATTTTCAGCCATGAAATCATGCTGGTATCAGCCGGGCTGGGTGCGTTTTCACCCCCGGAAAAGTCTCCTATTCCACGAAGAGCTGGATTGGGCGGCCCAAACCATACCGTATCGTTATTTTCCGTCCAGCCCCCGCAGGTGGCGGAGAACAAGGTTGGGGCGATGCGGTTATTGTGGACGAGAATCTGTCCAGCGGTTTCCCGGAGTGCGCGGTTGGTGGTGTCTATTGCGCCGCCTTGACCCACATAAGCCCGGCAATGTTCGTTGCCGCAGAAGTCGAAACCTTCCAGTCGGTGTTTTGTGGCCAGGTTTACCAGCACCTCGCTACGTGCTGCGACGGCTTGGGCCTTTAATGCTTCTATTGACCAGCTCGACGGCATCTCTGCGGGGAGAACGCCTTGCAGATAGGTCTCCACAGGAAGCCGCTCTAGGAGTTCCAGTTTTCCGTCCGGCCCGATTACTACGGTCAGGCTTCCGGTATAGGCCAGATGTTTATGGTTATTTTTCCAGAATCCCACGTCCACATTGCTCACGGCTATGGGTCCGGTAGATTTGAGAATARGAGGCGTGGAGAAGCTTCCTAGCGATCCACCACCGGATGCGAGGAGCAATTCCAGTTGGCCCTGACCCGGTGCCAGTGTTTCCTTTTTCATCCATGTGTATTGTTCTTGGGCGTTCAATTCTTTTTGTCGGGCAAGAGCGGCTTTTTCGGTTTCTATCTGTACGATGGAGACCCAGCGCACGCGTCCGTCCAGTATTTTTCCTGACGCGGTCTGCAACCGTTTGCCGATGACCACTATCTCCGGTGTATATCCCTTCTCCCGCATGGTTTGAAGATAGGTCTTTTCCGCTGCGGTATCTCCGGGCTGAAAGGTTTTGCTGAACAGGTGGAATCGCTGCTTCGCGGGGGAGGCTTTTTGAAGTCGGATGGTATAGAGACTGGGGGACAGGTGTTTCGCATTGCCTGCGCCGCCCATGATGCTGAGTGGCTGGGCAGGCTGGAGGGTGATGGCTTGTTCCCCTTTCATGAGTTGGATAGAGACGACCTGATCGGAGAGACGCTGTGCGGCATGGGACAGGGGAGCAAGGACTACGAGTACAGCGACTACAAACTTCATTGGGCGAGTTTCTCCAGGGCCTGACGCAATCGGCCGTTTACCGATTGTAACAATTCCCGGGCCTCCTTCTCTTCCATACCATGTTTTGCCATGAGCACGGCAGTGGGAATGGAACCCTTTGCGCGATCCAACCACTCCTCTGCTTCTGTCTCCGGCTTTTCTATGAGGGCAGCTGTTATACGGATGGCACGGATGCGCAGCTTGGCGTTTACGGGACGCACACCAACCATATAACCTTCATGAATATGGCCCCACAACGCCATGGCTCCGGTGGWKATTTGRTTCAGYGCCATTTTTGTGGCTGTACCGGCCTTTAACCGCGTGGACCCGGGTAAAACTTCTGGGCCAGTGTCCAGGAAGATGATGGTATCTGCCAAATCCGGGGATCCGGGATTGCAGCAAAGGAGCGCTGTTGTTGCTCCGATAGCCTTAGCGGAATTAAGTGCGCCCAGCACGTAGGGGGCGGTACCGGAGGCGGTGATACCTACCACGATATCGTTGGTATTGACTGGGGGGGTGAGTGCTTGGAGGTCGTGTGCGCCTTGGGCCGGATCGTCTTCTGCACCTTCGATGCTGTGGCGAAGAGCATGATCACCGCCAGCAATAATGCCGACCACCAAGTCCGCTGGAACGCCGAAAGTAGGTGGGCATTCCGATGCGTCCAACACGCCTAGCCGTCCGCTGGTGCCTGCGCCTAGGTAGATGAGTCGGCCTCCTGCTTCGAAGGCTTGGGCGGTTTGTTTCATGACTCGGATAATTTCCGGGGCGGCGAGTTGGAGCGATGATGCGGCTTCCATGTCGGCGGCGTGCATGGTGTGGAAAATTTGGGAGGCGGAGAGTGCATCCAGGTTATTTTCTCCCCAGCGATCTTCTGTGCCGAGCCGAGATGTTTTTGAATCGGTGTCTGAAACGACGATGCCTTCCTGGGCGGCTGTTATGGTATGCAACTCGAAGGCAGCGCGATGCCCGGATATTTTTGCAAAGGTGGGTTGTATGGAAGGGCACTGTTGTTGAAGAAAATTGGTGAACCGTTGGCGATAGTATTTACTGTTTTGGAATAGACCGCCGTGCAGGTATATCGGCGCGGTGTCGTTGATGGATAATTGGTCTTTTCCTGCCAAAACCAGGCGGCTCAGCTCTTGGGCGTGGTTATGTACAATTTCGGATGCGGGCGGGTGACCATCCTCAGCGAGAGCCATAATCGCCGGACATAGTGCGGCGACTCGGCTGCGGGAGTGATGACTGATGAACGCGCTGAAGTCGTTTATTGATTCGATGTCTGCTTGATCTGTAAGCACTTTTGCCAAGGGTGTGTCTGATGGATGGGCGATACAATTCCGGATAGCATCTACAACGATTCGGTATGCGCTGCCTTCATCGCCCAGCACCGGGCCATAGCCTCCCAGGCGTGCAGACTCGCCATTGTTGTTTCGCGCCCATACGCTGGAGCCTGTCCCGGCAATGCAGACCATGCCTTCCTCGTTAGGGACATTAGCCCGGCACACAGGCAGCAAATCGTTGGATACGATTACTCGGCGGGGGTTGAATATGCGCGCCAGAAGTCGGGCCATTTCGTTTAGTTGTCCCCCGATTCCTGCCCCGGCAATGCCCGCTACGACACACTCCAGGGAGTCCGGGTTGATGGATTCCCTGATCTCCATGAGCACACGAATTATGTCTGCGGAGGTTTCTTCCAGGGGATTGATTCCTCCGGCCTGGGCTTCCGCCAGGAGGGAGCCGTCTTGGGAGTACAGCCCTGCCCGGGTGTGTGAGCCGCCGCCGTCTATGGCCAGGATGTGTTTCACGATGAAGTCTCCTGGATAGGCGATTTCCAGTTGGGACAAAATTGGGCAATGGTGCCGGGGCGTACCGATCCCGTTTCGCATAGCTCTTTATAGAGATAGGCTATCGTGTTGGGGGTACGTGTCAGTTTATCGAAATCCACATGCACCAGGGCGCGGTGATGCGCCAGTCCTTCCGTCCATTCCATCCCGTCCAGCAGGGAACGATACATGTATCCCAGCACCGAGATGTTACTTTCCAAAGCATGACGGATGATGGCGGTGTGATCAAGCAGGTCGCTACACTGCGCTGCATCGTCCCCATCGACCAGTCCGTTGCCTGTAACAAGAACAGGGCGATCATATTTCTGTAATTCTTCCAGTAATGAACCGAGGCCGGCAGGATTAGGCTTGTATGTTTCTTTACGGATGCCCTTTCCATCGGTATCCACCGTTTCCACGAAAACCGAGCGGGGTCGAGTGAGGCGAAATCGGATGCGCTCCTCACCGTAATACGATGCACCAATGAAATCGGCGGTGTTCGCCACGGTTTTATCACGGGAGAATGCTACGGTCCATCGTCCATGCACCAGGGCATCCAGGTACGTCTGGTTACATCGCCGGGATTCGCGCCGGGCGGTACGTGCGTCCCATGCGCTGTACGGATTGTGGGGCGTGAGACTTCGCAGCCGGATGGATGGCCCTACCATGGCGTCGTCCCGATGTTGATGCAGTATTCCATAGGCGGCGGCATGAGCCCGTGCCATGTTCTGCAGTGCGCTCTGGGATCGGGATACTCCTCCATACGCGGAGGGCCATTGTTTATCGAAATAGGCGCGGGTGATCCAGTGCATGGGTTCGGCTATGGGGATCCACCATCGGACRTTATTCGCCAGTTTTTTTGCCACGACCTCGGTGTACGCGCCAAATTTTTTGACGGCATCTTTTCGGTTCCAGCCGCGTTTTCGGGCGAACCATTCCGGCAGGGTTACTTGTTGGAGGATGACGATAGGCTCGATTCCGCGATCCCGCATGCCCTGGATTTCGTCAGCATAATGTTCCAAGGCGACCTCATCGAATTTCCCTGGCTCCGGCTCAATGCGGCTCCACTCTAAAGTTAATTGCAACGTGTTCAGTCCCAGATCCCGGGCCAGATCCATATCTTTCTCGTAGCGGTTCCAGTGGTCCGCCGTGGTTTTGGAGGTGGACCCACCTGTAATACGGCCGGGCCGCTGCTCCCATCGCCACCAATCGCTGGCGAAGTTGCCGCCGTCAATACGGTGGCCCGTCAGTGCGGCTCCCCACAGAAAATCATCTGGAAACGATTCGAACATGGCACCCCTTGGTTGCCAATGTATATTACCTTATCGTTCGGTATCGTGGCGACCTATGGAGGTTCCGGGAAACACCGCTTTTGTCCACCCATGTCACAGATGAGCACAGTATAGTATTGAACCGCAGATTATGGGAATTTTGGAGATTGGGCATCGCAGTGATTCGAGATGATCTCTTTGAATCGGAGTTGAGCCCATTGCATCTCTGCGTTGGTGTTGGGGCGTCCGAGGGGGAGGAGATTGCCGCGCTTCACTTCGTTCCGCTCGCAATGACAGGAAGAATGTCATTGCGAATGAAGCAACGCGGAGTGCGGCAATCTCCTCAACCCGAGGACGGTTCTTTTTGTCTCTGCAGTTTCTACATCTGCGCTATCGGCGTTATCTGCGGATGAAATGGTTTCAGGTGGGGACTTCACTAATCCAGCCGAGGGGACGTGAGTTGGATTGGTCGCCCCGTTCCGGCGATAATAGGGCAGGAGATAATATGGGAGAGATAGTCGAAAATATGGAATCCGAGGCAACTCAGCAGCWGTTCAAAGATGCCGTCATGGACGAGTTGTCGAAACACCCTTTTCATCCGCCTGCCTGGCTTCGGAATCCTCATTTGCAGACTGTGGGTGCGCGGTATCTTCGGAAAGTGGAGCCGCCGACATTGTGTCAGGAACGATGGGCCACCCCGGATGACGATTTTGTGGACCTGTATTTTCTTGAGGGTGACCCGGAAATGCCTCTGGTATTTATTCTGCATGGTCTGGAAGGGTCTGTGGAGTCCACGTACATGCACGGTCTTTTGCAGGAGCTGGCTAAATTCGGCTGGAATGCTGCTGTCATGGAATTTCGGTCGTGCAGCGGCGAGATGAACCGGGCGAAACGCTTATATCATTCCGGGGAGACCACGGATGCGGACTGGGCCGTGGGGCAGCTTGCGAAGCGGTATCCCGGTAAGCCTATTTATATGGCGGGGTATTCTCTGGGCGGTAATGTGACGGCGAAGTGGTTAGGGGAATTGGGAGATGGGGTGCCGGATGCGGTAAAAGGCGCGGCGGTGATCAGTGCGCCGTACGATTTAGTGAGTTCAGGTAAGCACATGGATAACAGCATCAGCCGTTTGTATGTGCTGCATTTTCTGCGCATGCTTATCCCCAAAGCGGTGGAGAAGGAGCAGCAGTATCCCGGCAGTCTGGATATTGAACGAATCAAGAAAGCCCGTACCTTTGCGGAGTTCGATACGCATGCCACGGCGGCACTCCACGGGTTCGATGATTCGCACGATTATTATACGAAGGTGCAGTGCGGCCAGTTTTTGGATGGGATTCGTCGGCCTACGCTGCTACTCAGTTCGGCGGACGATCCCTTCAATCCCGGCCATTCTCTTCCTCGTGAAATAGCGGATTTCTCTTCGTGGCTATTCCCTCAATTTACCGACCGAGGAGGCCATGTGGGGTTCATTCGGAAAGGAGATTCGGGGCTGGGGTATTGGGCAGAGGAACAGACGGTACGGTTTTTCCGAGCCTGCCACGCGAGATCCTGAATCAGGATTTTTCCCAGCCTTCGTGTTGGGCGATGGCATCCCGGATGACATCGGGGAGGCGCATGGATTTATTCATGTCGTAGTCGATCCACGCCGATGCGCTGGTTCCGTCGCACACCAATTCATCGGTGCCTTCGTGGTACAGGGCGTATTCCAGCTTGATGGACGAATTTCCGATCTTTGTGCATCGAATGCCGCAGTCTAGTACAGCAGGGTGGTGAAGCTGTTGGCGGTAGTTGCAGGTTTGGGTTACGACGACGGTGCCGTGATTCCCCTGTGATTTGGCGTCGGTATGGCCGATGAGATCGAAATAATGCATTCGTACCGACTCGAAATAAGTGAGAAACGTGGCATTGTTTACGTGGTTCATGGCATCCAGATCCCGCCACCGCGTAGTGATAATTATCCGGGTATTAAAGTCGTCAATCTTCATGGGTCTACTCTTTCCTGGCTGTAAGAAAATCCCCTTTCAACCTTGCAAAAGGGGACGGGCAGTATACGACTGCATTGTGAGTTGAATCAATCGCGCTTGGGTCGTTTTTGAAAGATGAACAGGTGTTGTGACGGCAAAAAAATCTGTAGATCGATRAGTTCRAAACCTGCGGCGTTCCACTCTGCCAACACCTGTTTCACCGTCATGCGATGGTCCGGTTTGATGTGCTGTCCCGTCTTGCCTTCGTCGCGGTATTCCAGCAGGCAAATCTTGCCATCTGGTTTAAGAGCCGCCATGAGTTTCGCCAGCATAATTTCCGGATCGGCGAATTCGTGATATACATCCGCCATAATCATCCAGTCAATGGAATTCTTGGGGAGTTTGGGGTCGTCGTATTCCCCCAGCACGGGCTCGATATTCGTGATGCCTTCTTTCTCGCAGAACTGACGGAGGTAATCGAGCATTTCCGGCTGGATATCCACACCGTAGACCTTGCCTTCCGGGCCCACCTGTTTCGCGATCTTGCGTGCGTAGTATCCGGTGCCCACCCCGATGTCCGCTACCACGTCACCTTTTTTCAGGTTCATTACTTCCAGGACTTTGTAGGGCTGTTCTTCCTGATCCCGTGTTTCCCGTTCCAGCCAGGGCGCGCCTCGGAAACTCATGAAGGGGGCAGGGGTGCGATGGGGCACCGTTTCCTGAGCCAAGGCGGGAATAGGTAAGACGGTAATGAATAACATAAGGGCGATGAAGCGGAGAGACTGTGGCATGAGTGTAATCCTTCGGGAAGCCGATGTTTAGGGTGAAGGATTATTMWRKMMWWKCTRMARMWKGATTACCTTTGTTTTTTCCTCGATATATACCGACGGTAGTGCCGATAACGAGGGTTTTTCCGTCCCAGGAACCTTCATACGTGCGCCCCAATACTTCCAGATGAAGCGCCCCGTTCTTCAGGGTATATCGGGATGGCGCCCCGGTAGGCATGGTATCGGTGAGGTGTCCGCCCTGAACCAGCACATTGTCGCCGTCCTGAAAAATAAGGGTCAGGTCACCCGCCTGCCATGTGTGACCGGGTAGCATGGAAGGGATGTCTCCAATCGGGGGAGGGGGGAGTGGAGATGGACCGCCCCCTTGCTGTAGGTAGCGTAAGAACTGTTTTCCTTTGCTGAATTCCGGATTGATACGGAGGGCATCGAGACACAACTGCTCTGCCGTATCCGCATTGCCCATACCCCATTCAGCAACAGCCAGGTTGATCAAGGCTGCTGGATCATCGGGGCGTAAGGACAACGCCACTCGTATCTGTTCGGCAGCTTCCGCGTAACGCTCTTCCATGAGGTACGCGGCTCCCAGATTGCTATAGGCTTCTGGAAGATTGGGATTGCGTTCCAGTACATACCTATAATCTGCCATGGCTTCCGGCACACGTTGCGTGGCTAGCAATGCGTTACCTCGATTTAGCCGCGCATTCAGATGAGAGGCATCCTGTTCAATGGCCTTCTCCAGAAAGGGCAGTGCCGCATGCGGTCGTCCCAAATCCAGCAAGGTAATGCCCAATTGATTGAGAGTGGATGGATCGTTTTCGTCCTGCGCCAAGGCCTGACGAAATACCAGCATCGATTGTTGTAGGTTGCCCAGGTCTCTATGTGCCTGACCGAGGTTGCGCAGGTTGCCGAGTTGATTCGGTGCCAGTTCCACTGCGCGCTGGATGTAGGGTAAGGCGATTTCGGGATCGCCTTGAGTCAGATAGGCTTCTCCCAAATTGCCCAGGGCAGGGAGATTGTCCGGGCTGTGTGTCAGGGTATATTCAAAGAGGGTGATGCTGTTTTTCCAGCGCGAGGTCTGTGTATGAGCCATAACGGTATAGACCCCCAATACCATCAGGCAGATTACGGTTGTTCTGGGTCGAACGGAGCCAATACCGTATTTATCATAGAGACCCCAAAACACCATGATGCTCAATCCGATGATGGGGAAATACATGTATCGGTCGGCATGGGCTTGACCGCCTACCTGCACGAGGCCAATGACCGGGACGAGAGTACCCATAAACCAGCACCAGCCTACCAGCATATAGGGGCGGGTTCCTCGGTGCAGGTAGACCAGTATGGATATAATCAGAAGTGCCAGACCCGTTCCTGCCGCCAGTATCCACGACACATTATCAGCAGGGTGAGGATAGAATGGGATGAGTCCGATGGGGAAGATGGTCTTGAACAGATACACGCCATACGCATTCAGTGCATTGGCTACGCGTACGGGTACTGAAAAAACATCCGTTCCAGAGACAGCCTGGGCTTGCGTCTGCACCCAAACGGTAATAGCACTGAAAATAAAAACGATGCCGAATAAAGGCAGTTTTTCGTTGAAGATTTGCTTCGTGCTGACAGGTTCATAGCCTGGTTTTCGGGTCCATCTGTTCAGGGGCCAGTAATCCATTAAGATCAGAACACACGGTATGGTCACGGCCATGGGTTTGGCCATGAGGGCAAGAATCAGGAATAAACAAACGGCAGCGAATCGCCATCGCGACGGCTGTCGGGCATGAAGGATGTAGGCAATGAGGGTGAGCAGGGAAAAAAACGTACACACTACGTCCTTTCGCTCTGATATCCATGCGACGGATTCCACATGGAGGGGATGCACTGCGAATACAAGTGCAGTCATCACGCTGGGCCAAAGCGAACCTGTAGCAATCCGGAGGAGAGCGAATACCAATAAGGCATTGGCCAGATGGAACAGCATATTGGTGAGATGGTATCCGNCGGGACTGTACCCGTGGAGTGCGTAGTCGGCGTGATAGGTGAGCCAGGTAACGGGCGCCCAATTTCCAACATACAAAGATGAAAACGCCGAGGTCACGCCAGCAGGGGAAAGTCCGAGGCGCAGATCCAGATTGCCGTATACATGATCCCGRTCATCGTARTTGACGAAATCAAAGGACAGCGTCTGATAGTACACCARYARCGTGACAARTGTGATTCCWAGACATACCCATACTGTTTTTTGCATAGGGGCATTGTAGTCGCGGGAATACCGGGCACTCAACCCGTTAGTTTTCCTCTTGGGAGGCGATATAGGATAAAAGCCGTCGTGCCTGATCGAATTCCGGGTCCAATTCGAGGGCTCGTTGACAAAGGTCTATCGCTGCTGCCTTATTGCCCAGACTTAGTTCCACCACGGCCAGGTTGGTATTTGTTGCGGCGTTATTCGGGTTGCCTTTTAGTGATCGCACCAATGTTTCACGAGCCGCCTCGAA
>NVWG01000054.1 GCA_002746185.1 Candidatus Hydrogenedentota bacterium | reverse complement strand
CAATGAGCAGGGAAAATCAACGCTCCGCGGTTTCATTACGGATATGCTGTACGGCCAGAAGCGCAACACGGCTAAACGAATGTATGAGGATTCCAACACCCTTCGTGAGCCATGGGCGGCAGGGGGAAACTACGGTGGTCGTCTGGAATATATTCTGGATGCGGGAACGCATATTGAAGTACACCGATCTTTTGACCGGAAGACGGAATCGGTACAGGTATTTGATCGCACCAATGCCGAGGATATCACGGCGCAGTTTCCCGTACTGAAAAACCGGGAATCCACTTTCGCAGAAGCCCACCTGAAAATGACCAAGTCGGTATTTCTGGGCATGGCAACCATTTCGCATGTGTCGCTGGCCGATCTGGGTGACCGGGAAGCGTTGTCGAAAATCCGGGAGAAGATGCTGTCACTCACCGATTCGGGGAACGAAAACAGCTCGGCGGAACATGCGCTGCAATGGCTGGCGGACCGATCCCAYGCGATTGGWCAGAAAAATGCCCGTACAAAACCGCTGCCGAAGACGCGAGCGCGACTGGATGATTTGGAAGATGAATATCGGCTGGTATATGACGCCCGGCAGGAAATGGCGGTTATCGAAAAACAGCGGCAGACGGTGCTGGAAGATATTGGCGGACTGCTGAATCGGAAGTCCGCCCTAGAACGGGATCTGCGTATGAGCGAGCAGGCGGATCTGCTGGAGCAGCTGAGCCGGGCGGAGGAACTGAACCGCACGATCAATGAGCTTACCCGGGAGAGTTTTGAATTAGGTCATGTACGGGACTTTCCGCTGAATCAGGAAACAGAGGCGGCACGGTTAGCCACGTTGGTGGATACCGCGCAATCGAAATCAGATGCACTGAAAGCTGAACTGAAAACCTTGCAGTCCAAACTGGATTCGGATATCGGGAAATTGGAATCCGATGGTGTGTCGGTGATGAAGGAGGTGGATCCGGATTTGGAGGTGCGTCTGGTGGACCTGGATCTGATGATTCACCAGAAAGCGGATCGCCTGGATCAGCTGGAAGAAAAGCGCGGTACCTGTCAGGAACGCTACATGACGGCCCAGACGGAATTATCCAAGTTGCCGGATTTCAGTCGGCATGCCGCCGATCCTATTAAATGGATCAGTCAGTTAACCTCTTCGTTTGATCATGCGCGCTCGGAACGGGATCGTGAATCGGATCAGGTGGCGCGATTGGATGACGCTATTGACGATAAAACGGAGGCACTGAAGAAACCGGAAATATTGTTTTCGTCCCTGGAAGATCCGGGCGAGGCTCTGCTGGCGTATAGCGAGCGGATTGGAGCGCACGCAGAATCACTACGCCAGCTTGATGCGGATCAGGAAGATCTGGAATACCATGCCGGGGATAAACAACAGCGTATGCCTATGCTCTTCCTGTTGTCGGGATTGATGACGATGGGGCTGATAGTATGCGCGGTGGTGGTACAGACTACGGGTAATCAAAGTTTCTATCTACCCGCTGTGATTTGCCTGGTGATTGCCGTGTTGTTTGGCGGCAGCGGATTGTGGGCACGACGCGGGGAGCGGTCCTCTTCGGAAGGTGTCGTTGTGCTGGATGAAGACCGTATTTCGCTGGAAGAGGCGTTCGAGGAAGCTCAGGCACCTGTCAATGCCATGATAGAAGAGGCAGAGTGTCATTCGCTGCGCGAACTGGAAGCATTATTCGATACATACCAACGCGATGGGGAAGAGCTGGCGGTGCTGGAGTCAGACCGAGACGAGCAGCGTGAAATACATGAATCGGCTCAAGATCGGCTGAATACACTTTTCACAAATGTATCGGCTACTTTTCGGGATCTGGGCGATGACATGACGGAGGAGTCCGAGGTGGCGCAAGCGGGTATTCGTGCCATGGGTCGCTATCAGGAATATC
Organism: Candidatus Hydrogenedentota bacterium; assembly: GCA_002746185.1. GTDB lineage: Bacteria > Hydrogenedentota > Hydrogenedentia > Hydrogenedentales. The sequence goes on along the minus strand of NVWG01000054.1, from coordinate 23,357 downwards.
GTGACGCAAAACGCCGGGGTACTGAGAATCGGGATGCGCTGAAGAGGCATGAAACAGAAACGAAGGACGTGGAATCGGAACTGGAATCGTTGCGGCAGGAAGAGCTGGATCGGTCTCTGGAATTACGGCAATTTCTGCGGGAAAACCACTATGCGGAAGAGAAAAATTTCGATAGTGCTGTTAAAGCGTTACGAAATTATCAGATTAAGAGCGCACAGCTTCGACAAAAACAGGGACTGGTGGATGTGTCGCAGGGACAGATCAGTATGCTCCAGAAACAGGTGGATGAAGAATCGCAGCTATGGGAAGAACACCGTTCTCAACTGGGCACGGTGCTTCAAGCCGGACATTCCGCCGACATGGACGAATTTACAGCCAAAGCAAATCAGGCTCGGCGMTATCAGGAGCTGATGCGGGACCGGACGGCGTTGGAAGAACAGATGTCGGTATTGCTGGGAGACACGACGCTGGAAGCACTGCGGAATGTGACAGGTGAGGATGCCGTTGTATCTGGGGCCGCGATACGATCCCATGACGAAATTGCCGATGATTTATCACGCGTCGCCGGGGACCTGGATGCCATGCGTAAACGAGAACATGCGCTGCATATCATGTTGACAGAACGGGGCGCGGGGCTACGCACCATCAATGAAGTGGATGAAGATCGAGAAACGGTGGGGAATCGATTGGCGCAGCTCGAAGAGGAGTTGGAAGCAGCGGCGTATGCGGCATCAAAGATTGATGAGGTGACACGGGAACGCCATGTACGGATTGCGCCGCAGCTCGCGCAGCAGGCCAGTGGCTATCTGCGGGAAATCACCGATGGCGCGTACAATGAACTTTTCATCAGCCGCGATATGCAGATCAGTATTCGGATACCCCAGACGAAGGCGCTGAACCCGGATCCGGAACGGTTATTGAGCAAAGGGACGGTGGATCAGATTTACTTGGCGTTGCGATTGGCCATGGTGATGAACATGAGCCAGGGCGCGGAAAGTATCCCTATGGTGCTGGATGATCCCTTCGCGAATTACGACGATCATCGGCTGACCTGTGCGCTGCGGCTCCTGAAGAGAGTGGCGGAAACGAACCAAGTGCTGGTATTTACCTGCCGTCAAGATGTAATTCGGGCAGCAGAAGCGGTTCAKGCCCCTATTCTGAATCTGTAGTAACCYCTTATATTTCAGTAGGTTACTCGAATTACTCCTTTGTCAGATAGAAATGGAACTTGATAAAATTAGTTGTGATATAAGCTGTTTGTCGCCCCGGATAAAGTCCGTGAGGTTATGGGATCTGAGCAGGAAGCTAACGAGAACGAGCTGGAAAGTTGATGCTATAGTAGTGTTTTGAATTTTCCCCTGAGATGGAGGTGCGCGATGAAGCGGTTCGGATTGGCCATGATTTTGGCGGCAATATGTTTGCCGACGTGGGCGCAGAGTAATCTGGAAAAGCTGGTGGCCCACAGTGATGAATTTCGTAAAGAGATCATTCAGGTTACGGACGGCGTTTGGGTTGCTGTGGGATTTGGTCTGGCCAATTCGATTCTCATTGAAGGGGACGATGGGGTGATCATCGTGGATACCATGGAGAGTCCCCAGGCGGCGGCGGATGTGAAGGCGGAGTTCGACAAGCTGACAGATAAGCCTGTGAAGGCCATCATTTATACACACAACCATTACGATCACGTTTATGGCGCGAAAGTGTTTGCCGGGGATGATAACCCGCAGGTATATGCCCAGGAAGATTTGGATACGTTGGTGCAGACGCGGCAGAGTGTGGTGAGCGGGGCGATCTATGCCCGGAGCGCGCGCCAATTCGGCGTGATGCTGCCGGATGATTCCCGGGTCAATGCGGGAATCGGCAAGAAACTCGTCATGGGCGGCGGAAGCGGTCTGGCGAATTATATTCCACCTACGCATACGTTTCCGGAGTCCATGGAAATTGAAGTGGCGGGGGTAAAAATTAAACTGGTACTGGCACCGGGGGAAACGGACGATCAGTTGTATGTATGGCTGCCGGACAAAAAGGTGCTGTGTCCCGGCGATAATTATTACCACGCGTTTCCCAACCTGTATGCCATTCGAGGTACGCCATATCGGGATGTACAGAAATGGGCGGACAGTCTTGATTTGATGATTAACGAGGAGCCGGAATTTCTGGTGCCCAGTCATACACGACCCGTGGTAGGCAAAGTTGAGATTGCGCGTCGGTTGGGAAATTATCGAGATGCCATTCGGTATGTGTGGAGCGAAACGATTAAGGGGATGAATACAGGAAAGACCCCGGACGAGTTGGCGAATACSATTWCRTTGCCGGAAAATCTCGCGAATGAGCCRTATYTGGAGGCGTATTACGGYACRATTCCGTGGAGTGTGCGTTCYATTTTYACGGGATACCTRGGMTGGTTCGACGGCAATGCGGCGCATCTTTTCCCCATGTCKCCGKCTGACAAGGCGRCACGWATWGCGGATYTGGCTGGRGGYRCRGAAGCGTTGATGGRGAAGGCGCAAGAGGCTATGGATTCCGGCGATGCACAGTGGGCGGCTGAACTGGCGGATCACTTGATGGCATTGGATCGTTCAAACAAGGCGGCCAGGGCATTGAAAGCAGCGGCATTGATTGCGTTGGCGGATGAGCAAGTCAGCGCGAACGGGCGCAATTATTTCATGACRTCCGGCGTACAGCTGGGTGGTAAAGCAACCACGCCTTGAGCGCCGTATTTACTCGTTGATGATTAGCCAGGTGTAGTGATTGGCCGGGATGGTGATAGRYRMKKMRMCGSTSKWGYSTSRGYTKMGSGWRWAMGMWMCGRGTKTGCCGTNYTWYWSTKGYGATGTGCGYGGTATCGRTGAGGCCCGTGTAATAYAGMGGCARCCGRATMGTGCGTTCGRTAGGYTKKGGCAGCGGGTTGAAGAAAAACGCAAGGCCCTTGGGTGAGCCTTCCGGATCCACATGGAGTATGCCGTCCCAGTCCTGTCCGTCCGCGCGGCGCAGGGGGATCACATCAGCGTTCAATATACCCCGATACTTCGTGTTGAAGTCCACCCATTTTTTCACAACGGCCTGGGTCTCAGGTGTATCGTATAATCGTGGGCCACGATACGCCGCCTGTACGCCCCAGCCAAAATTCTGAGCGAGAATCGCGTCGTAAGTATCCAGATGATCCTTCAGAGGTTCCAACGTCGCCGTCGCACCGCCGCCGTGATACTCCACCAGCGGTACAAACATCCATCCCATGCTGGGGGTCTTGAATCGGGTGCCGTCATACATGTTTTGCCGACCGTGAATGATCTGCTGCGCCCGAGGGAGGGACCAGTTTGTTTCCCGGTATCCCATAGCTGTTTTGTTGGATCCGGAGAGGAAATACCAGTCCGGTATATTCAGATATACCCCACGCCCTTGGCACCATTTGTAAAAATCCGAAATGGTTTTCCACTGCGTCCATTGAGAATCGGCCAGTCCTCGGTGTCCGGGGTGATCGGTGGAAGCGCATACATCGCCGGGGTAGGAGCCGTCATGTTCCAGCAAGTCCAGGCCCGTGTATTCGATGAAATGGTACAGCTTCTTGAAATATTCCTGACCCCATGCGCTGCCAAGGCACGGCGAATTTCCGAAGTAAGCACCGCCAGTTTTTCCTGTTTCTGGGTTAATTACGTCGTGTTCTTCCGATATTTTTCGACTTGCCAGGAGGGAATAGCCGCCCAGTTCTATGCCTTTGCTGTGGGCATAGTCCACCAGCCCTTTAATCTCATCCAGATATTCAGGGGACGTTCGCTCCATGTTGAATCCGCTGCCGAAGGTCATGATGACCATCTCGAAACCAATGGCCGCGCTCTGGTCGATGGCTAGTTTGACTGCTTTCGGATCCGAGCGCCGCACATGCATCATGACGGGATTTTCTGTGGCCCAGGGGGAGACGGTGCGGTAAAAACGATTCATCGACAGCGTCTTGCGCACCGTTTCGGTGGAGTCGAATAATAGCGTGAACGTGCGAAATGTATTGAACGGGGTTTTGCGTGTTATGTCCAWRTCGGGRCCCAGCGGKGGACGGCTTTCCATGAGCAGCGGYGCTTCTTTGGCATAATTTACCTGGGTTTCGAAATCCGGATCGGGCACCCAATGATTCGTCACATCAGAACTGCCGGGGTCCATGCCCGTGAAACTCATTTCACTTTCCAGGTGGATGTTGGACAACTCCCAACGATTGGGAATTTCGACGTGGGATGCAGGTTCTACGGCAGCCAGAATGTCATTGGTGAAGGTGTCGAGTCGAACCGTCTTCCGCGAATCATTTTTGATGGTCATCCATTTACTGTAGGCGGGTAACCCGTCGTACATGACGTAATGGATCGTAACGGTTATGTTTTTCGTGACAGAGGCAGCAAGTTTGTAATGCATATTGAGCTGAACACCTCTGGGCGGCCATTGAGTATCGCTGGCCCAGCGTTTTCGATCCCATTGAAGACGAGGCTCGGGAGTCTGGGTATCAAAGTCGATGAATTGGAAGGCGGCGGGATCGGCCTGTAATTTATCCTTCCATTCCGGCAGGAGATAGGCGAGATTGGGTTGTCCGGTGAGGCCGCCAACATCGTAGCTTTGACCGTCTAAGGTGATTTTAGCTTCCGGTTTTACGGCGCGGAGTACGGATTCGCCAGTCATATAATTCGTTAAAGCCACCGTGGCGGCATTAGGGGACAGTTTGAAAACGCGCGAAATAAGGCCGTTGGTGAGTACGAGTTCATCTGCACCTTGGCGATAGAGGCGGGTTTGGAAAGGGTCGGGGTTCAAGAGCCAGTCGTCTTGTGAATTCTTGGGCGCGCCGGAATATTCCGACAAAGCGGCAAACTTTTTTTCCCATTCAGGAGATGATTCGGCGGTAGCAAAGCCGGCGCAGGGCAGGGTTAGCAGTAGAGCGAGAATAAGATATCGTAGATGCATGGTGTGTCTCCGGAGGAAATGGCTTATGGCCTAGTATGCCAGTTGCGAGAAGAAATCACCAACGATAGACAAATTTGGTGAAGATAGAACGAACTACATCCTCGCGAGCTTCACGACCCAGGTCCACATTTTCCGATACAGGTGTTCGGAAATCATTGAGTACGATAAAGAAATCCCAGTCGCCCAAATCTTCATAGGCAAACAGGAGGGTGCGGGCGTAATCCCGATCACTGGTGGCCTCCAGGGTGAGTTTCAGGCGGCCTTCCCAGTTGAAGGTATATTCACTGACAATACGCCATATCCAGACATTTTCCGTACCGCCCACTGCGTCTTCCTGGCGGATAGTAGACGTTAATTCATTGGTCCATCGGTCGGTAATCTGAAAAGGCTTTGTAATGAAATATTCTTCGAATGGAACTTCCTGAAATTCACCCCAGGCAAATCCGCCGCGCCAGGATTTGAATCGATCTTGCCTGTTGTAGGTCGTACTGATGCTGTTGGTGCGATTGTTGAAGGGTTCATGATAGTTATCTTGAACAAAGACAAAGAAATCCCAATCATTCTGAAAGCTTACTCCGACAAACCAAAAAAAGTCACGTAATTTTGTGCTGCCGTCGTGACCTTCATAGTACTTAAATTGAAATTCGGCAAACAGGCTTTCCATAATTTTACCATCATACGATTGGTTGTAATTTAATTCCAATGTGGGGCCGATGATATCTCTGCGCGGGATAAATCCCAGGTCGGGATTGAAGTTTTCCGATATATCACGAAAATCGACTTGCCAAAAAAAAGGTTCCGTGCCTCCATCRATTGATGTATACAGGCCATGAGCGCCCACATCRTTTATTTCAACTACCCCCGGCTGYCCYTCSACTTCTCGTTCTTCTTCACCAAACATATAGAGGTATTGKGTATTCCAAAAKGTTGTAGGRTTAATTTCRTAACGKGCATCGAYRCCCGWKACGTTATTGAATCCCACATCTCTGTCGGCGTTGATTGTCATGACACCCAATTGTAATTGATCGGTAATGTTATCGGTGTATCTGGCTACCAGGAAATTGGTATCGGGGCCGGAGCGGGCACCTTCACCCCGGAGCACAAGGGTGGCCAGAGACCAGTCTTCGCCTGTGCCCGTCACCTTGGCAGCGGTGTCGATATCAACAAAGTTACGGCTGTCATAAATATTGATGGGTGTACGGAACAGTTCAGCGCCTTCGTTGAAAAAAGACCGCCGTTCCTGTAAAAATCGAGCGGTATCACGATTCTGTACGTCCCCTTCGTCTGCCGCGATTTCRCCGAAATCAGGGTTGATGGTAAATTGMGTGGTCCAGTGGGARTTGATTCGCATGTCCAGATCGAGACCTGTGCCGAAGCGGGTATGCACGTCGCCCCCCTCCCTTTTGCTCACGGTAGAGCTCACATACGTCTCGACCCTCGGGTCGCGCTGAATTTTTACATTGGATAGATCCAGCCCTTCCATAAGACCGAAGTCAGCCACGAATTTAGGGCCTACAGCACGACGGGGCACTCCGCCCTTCGGGTCATAACTCCAATGACTGGAGTCATTTTTCTGGGAATGGCGGCGGCGKATATTGAATCCCCAAGTRGTGTCCTCTTCCCGGTTCAAATACATRATRCCGATGGGGATRGCTACTTCKGCYTCCCACCGATCATCATAGATAGTGGTCTTGGTGGTCCAAGCTGCATCCCATGATGAATTGCGTCCGAAGACCCCATCCCGGGAATCCCAACGTGTCCCGATAGGACTCACTAGAAAGATGTATGCACTTTTTTGATCATGAAAAGTATCCAAGCCTATTTGGACATAGTCTTCAAACCGGAGCTGGATGCGATCATATTTGAAGATGTTGGCGTTGATAGATTCCTTTTCCTGATACACGATGAAGGAAAAATAGATGAATTCATCATCGTAAAGAACCCGGAAGGTAGTTTGATCTTCCACCAGTTTTTCCAGTCGGGTATCCACAAAATCGGAATGCTCGTCCGCTAGCTTCCAGACATCATCATCCAGTTTCCCGTCAATGACGGGGGGAGTAGGAGTTTTCACAGGTTGGAGAGATTTCTTCGGCGGCGCGAAAATGGAAGGGGCATCTTGAGCGCGAGCGAGATCGGTGCAAGCCAGGGCAGTAATAATAAAGGTGCATATATGTAATCGCATGCGCGCCGGGTCTCGCTTTTGCCAATGGGCTCGGGGCTTGGTACAAACCTGTGGGAGGCGTAATCAAGCCGGGGTTAACGAAGTTCTATTTATTCTCAAACGCAACGTAAATGTTCAGTTAATAGGATGTATTTCGAAGGGAGCAGGTTGGAATGATGTCTTCAAACACCCCAACCCAGTTGAACCCTTAGCGGTCTTATCTCAAGGCACACACAGGCCTTAGAGGAGATAGCGAAAATAATCGAGATATAATGAATCACCCGAATACATAGCAAAAAACCAATAAGAGCCCGATTATATCACACCCCATAATGTAGTTAAATCGATGGAATTGAATGGGTTACATGTATAACCACATGCAACTAAATCGGTTCGAAGGGAATAAAATGTAATAAGTAATTGAGGAAGAAAGTTAAATATGCATGGATACTATGGTATAGTAGGCGAAGATACCTAGGAACATCGCTTGGTTTTCAGGTAGTCATCCAGTTGAATCAACTTGGATAGTGCGTGTTTTTATCCATGCTTTCGCCCCTTGGGCGGGTATGCATTTTATGCCTGTGTATTAGATGCAGGCTTTTTACCCGGCGGCCCATGGAAGGGCTTCCGGTGTGTTAGGAAGAAGGAGAAGTAACATGGAAGAGATCAGAATAGATCTCACGCGCTATTTAGCGCAGGATCGGCCTATGCCGATGGACGACCACCACGGTATGTGGACGTTTATCATCGAAGGTCATCCGGTTGCCATCTTCGGTACGTATAGCGAGGCAGAAACACTTGCCAAGTTGTATGTACGGATGTACGATGCAGAGCCGGATGAAGTCATGTTGTCTCATTATGAGACGGCAGGCCGAACACGGGAACGGATGAATTAATCCGCTCCCTACCTTTTACCGTTCCGGACCCCAGTTTTTACACTGGGGTCCGTTTTTTTATTTAGAGGGGATGTTTTTCAGATACCGGGTTTCATGCGAGTAACATGTTGGGCAGATTTTTCGATGTCTTCGGGGCGAGTGTGCATGCTGCGGTATTCACCGCGAAGATACATCTCCGCCTGATCGTCGTGATGGGGATTCATAACGTGTCCTGAGTTTCCCGTGGGTAGCACAAACCACATGTTATCCGGATTGCCGTAGTCGCTGTAATCCAGTAAGAGCCGCATGGACGCGCCGTGCTCCACTTTATAGCTGCGATTGCGCCAGGACATCTTGGCCACCGATTCGTTGGTACCTTGAGCAGGAAAGGGCCCGATACTCCACCACCGTTTGAACATATCCACCTGCCCCAGTATGAGGTACGGGTATTCCACGGTATGTACATTACCCCAAATCCAGCCGTCAGGTTTACTGCCGTGTTCGGCAACAAGTTGTTCCACGCCGTCGACGAAGGCTTGTTTAAGAATGTCGGTTGAGGTTTCTACGACATCGGTATTGACGTTGTCGTAGAATGGATTTCCAGGATCGCCCACTACATAGGTGATGAAATTACGACTGTTGGCAATGCGCTGGTAGGTTGCCAGATTCGTTTCGCCCAGCTCATCCAGCAGGATGGCATCCATAAGCGCGTCGTACACGAAGCGATGTACGGAGGCACCAATAGAATCCACGGCGTGACCATAGTCCCAATCTTTCAGCGCATCGTAGGCCGCGCGCTGGGTGCCTTCCAGGGTGTCAACGGAATCGTCCAAGGCATGAAGCACCGCATCAGTGACGCGGTCACCGGTAATAAGTTTGTTGTCGAATTGAACCGTCTTCAGCTCTTCCAGAGACCAGGTTTCCTGTTCGGCCAGCAATTCTTCGATACGCCAAGCGCGATCCGAAGGCTGCCAGTATCCTTCCAATTCAGCGATGGGACCGACGGGTTGGGTAGTGGTCATATTGTTGGACGTAACGATGACGCCCCGAGGCGGGTTTTCCAATTGCGGATTATCGGAAAAGGGCAGGAGTCCCAGCGGCTCGTCTGCCCCGGAAGCACCGTCTAAAATGGTCTGACTGTTGACATGATCAGGGCGATGTGGCAGTCGCGCTGCGGCCCACCAGGCAATGTTGCCATCCTTGTCTGCATAGGAAATATTCAGGCCGGGGGCGATGATATGGGACACGGCTTCCCGAGATTCTTCCATATTTTTRGCCTTACCCAAATCGAAAAAAGCCTGAACAGAAGGCGCGTCTATTTGATGATACAGCCACCAGGCGGAAATGGGATCGCCTTCGTATCCCGCCAGCATATCTGTAATAATGGGGCCGTGAGGGGTGACCCGGATGGTCAGTTCCAAAGGCTCCTTATCTTTAATCTGAATGGTTTCGGTCCATTCTTCTACGGAAGTCCATTCGCCTCGGTATTTCACTTCTGCCGGGTTGTCCGGGTTGAACGTTTCGCGGTACAAATCCAGATCGTCGTTCTCAAACATGGTCATGGTCCAGCCTTTGTCCTGGTTATGACCAATGATGGGAAACGGGATGAGCGGCAGATGCACGCCATACATGTCGAAGCCGGGATAGGTCATGTGGCACTCGTACCACACTCCCGGGTTGGTGAATCCGATATGGGGGTCGTTGGCCAGAAGGGCACCGCCTGTTTTGGATCGGGACGGTGCGAGAACCCATGAGTTACTGCCGTGAAATGCGCCATAGCCTTGGATAGGGGCTTCCAGCATGGCGGAGAGGGCTTCCAGGCCGGCGTAGGTTTCCGGGCTGATGGGTTGGGTTATATTGGAAGCCTGTTGGGTTGGTGATTCGCCGATACCTTCCATAACGGTGATGGGTGCTTGGCGACTGTAGCCAGGGAAAAGCAGGTCGATATCTTTGTCGGGTATAAGGGTCTGCAGGATGGTCTGAAGGGAGTCAGTGCGGATACCCTCGGCGAAACCGTAAGCCATGTAGCCCAGCAACGCAAAGGAATCTTCCTTGGTGAACGGTTCCGGTTCGAAGCCCAGGATCTTGTATTCAATGGGTGCTTTGTTGGTGGCGATGAAGTGGTTCAGCCCCGTAATGAAGGCACTGTTGGCAGCTACGAATTCCGGATCATATTTAGAGTCGTCTGCCAGCAGGCGTTCGGCTGTTTTCCGCCACAGGAGCGTGCGGGATATTTTGTCCAGCACCAGACCCGGTTCGCCTATGACTTCCGCCAGTTCGCCCCTTCCGAGACGACGCAGGATTTCCAACTGGAAAAGGCGATCCTKGGCGACGGTGTATCCATAAGCAAAGTAGGCGTCCGTGCTGTGTTGTGCATTGATATGGGGAACCCCCCACTCATCGCGTGTAACAGTGATTTCGCCGAGAAGAGATGGATGGGTTAGGGTCTGGTCCAGATCGGGCATACCGCTGCGAATGATGCGTCCGGGTAGGAATAGAGCAGCCAATAGAAACACGACCAGGGTAAAAGCGAGGATTTTAAGAAGGGTTTTCATAGTGGGTGCCCTTATGGGTTAAGGCTGAAAAATTAGTGCGAGCATAGTATCATGTTGCGCTGTAGTCATCAACGGACTCTGCGTTTAGTTATAATGTAATAAGAGTGAAAAATAAGGTAGTGGCAGTCAATTTGGACAAGGTGGGCAGCTCGGCATGACGATAGTGAAAAGCTGGATCGACGTAATCCGCTATATCTGTTGGTACGGTTTATATAAGTGTAAACTCGCCAAGCCGCCTCAAAGAGGAAGTTACCTTGATTCCATTCAGCATGTTGTGGGGGTCTTTACTCGTTGGAATCGGTATATCCGGGTACGAAACGAGCATCTGGTACCTACGAATCACGCCGCTATTTTTGTTGGGAATCACATCAAATTTGGCGACCCCTTTTATCTGTTTCACGCCACGTATCTGGCTACNAAAAAACAAGTGTGGCTGAATGCCATGAGCCGTGACGATTATTTTGTGGGCACACCGCTGAAAACCCGGTTCATTGATATGGATGATTTCATTACCTACGTCGGCGTGTACGGCATCAATCGGGACAAGCCCACGTTGTCGCAAATGAAGACCTTTTTAGGGCTGCTGAAAGACGGGGAGAGTTTCTTGTTGTTTCCTGGACGGACACGATCCCGTTCCGGAATGCTCATGGAGTATCGGGATAATTTCAGTGAACCGGGGGGAGTATCTTTTTTTCTGAATATGATTCATCGTCGCGATCCGGAGGGAACGTATTCAGCAGTTATTGCCATGCGCAACTACAACCCGGCACGAGATCACAGCACGGTAATATTCGGTCCGGAACAGTTTTTGAAGGACGGGGCTACGCGGGAGGAACAGCGGGAATTCGACTGTTCACTGGTGGAGATTATGTCGCAATATGTGGAGGTGTGTGTGCCGCAAATCCTGGCAGCTATCCTATATGCACGATGCCTGCACGCCCAGAGCGGGCCCATGTCCATAGCCGTTTTACAAGCCGCCGTGCGCCGGGTGGTGGAGGAAACGGACTATCCTTATTTTGACGAGGAAGATACGGCAGACGTGGATGAAGCCGTACATTTATCGTTAACCTATTTCAGGAAGCATAAGATGTTGGAGRTTCGGGGAAATGAAGTATGCCCCGATGCAGACCGTATCCTGTCCACCCCTGAACTGACGGGTAAATTCAAGAAAATGAACCCGGTAAAATACCTGACCAACCAGATTCTGCATTTGGGGGAACTGGTGGAGTTGATACAGAAAATAACGTTAAAAATCTAATCGAATCCTATTCGATAATTTCCAGTTCCAACGTTAATGTTGAGGAATCGTGGCTCACCACCAGTTGTTTTTTGCCCGGTGTAATGATGGTGCTGAAACTGAAATTCATTATGTGTTCCGCTTCTTCGTTGATTTCATTCTGGCCATCCTCGGATAGCGAGGCATTTTGTGTTGACATAAACGAGCCAGAACACGTAATTCGAAATTTTCCTTTGTCCGATGTATGTATTTTCCCATCCACATTCAACTGTGTGCTGCTTTGTTCACCGATCGATTTATTTGATGCTTGTTTTGAAAGTTGTTGACGTATGCTTGACAACATGAAATCTTCATCAGCGGTGACAATGAAGAAGGTATGTTCGGGGTTAGACATTGTAAACTGCAGCAGCACAGCCTGAGGCAATTGGGTGCGCGATTTAGCKGAGACATGAGAACCAGAAAGCGTACAAAGCAGAAGTGAGACGAGTATAATTTTAAACTTGATCATGATTCATGCATCCCCCCGTTGAGTTGGGGGCAGTCTGTCATAGTGAAATGATTCTGTCAATAGAAACGCCCAACAGGCTGTGATTTAGGCTTTCGCTTTATCCATCAGATCGGTGAAGCGTTTGAACAAGTAGGCGCTGTCGTGGGGGCCTGGGGAGGATTCGGGGTGGTATTGCACTCCGAAAGCGGGCTTGGTTTTGTGGGTCAGTCCTTCCACGGAGTCATCGTTCAAATTGTAGTGGGATACCTCTACGTCACTCTCCTGCAGTGAATCCGAATCCACCGCGAAGCCGTGATTCTGAGAACTGATCTCCACTTTACCCGTGGCGTTGTCCATGACGGGCTGGTTGCCGCCGCGATGTCCGAACTTGAGCTTATAGGTAGAGCCGCCCAAGGCATGAGCCATGACCTGATGCCCCAGACAGATGCCGAAGAGAGGTGTGCTGTTATCCACCAGAGATTGAATCGTGGGGTAGAGATAGTCCAGTGCCGCCGGGTCGCCGGGCCCGTTGGATAGAAATACGCCGTCGGGATTCAGCTCTTTGATTTCATCGTAGGAAGTCGTGGCGGGCACTACGGTGACGGAGCAGCCTGCTTTCTCCAACATACGCATGATGTTGAATTTGATACCGTAGTCCATGGCAACTACGTGGTATTGACCTTCGAAATTCGGATTCCAAACGTAGGGCGCGTCTGTGGTCACTTCCTTCACGTAGTCGCTGCCTGCCATGTCGGCGCTGGCTTTCGCTTTTGCGACCAGGCTGGCGTGATCGAAATCTTCTGTGCTGATGACGCATTTCATGGCGCCCTTTTCGCGCAAGTGCTTGGTGATTTTTCGCGTGTCCACGCCGTCGATGGCGACGATGTTGTTGGCCTTGAGGAACTCCGGCAGAGACTGGGTCGCTCGGTAGCTGCTGGGTTCAAAGCAGCACTCGCGCATGACGAATCCCCGACAGAAAGGCTGGCGGGATTCCATGTCTTCTTCGCTGATGCCGTAGTTGCCGATGAGGGGGTAGGTCATGGTGATGACCTGACCCGTATAGGAGGGATCGGTAAGAATTTCCTGATAGCCCATCATGGAGGTATTGAAAACCAGTTCACCGGTGGCTTCCCCTGAAGCACCCACTGACCGACCCTCGAATATCATGCCGTCTTCCAACGCTAATACTACTTTGGACACAGTTTTACCCTTTCATATACCTGATATTGGTARGAAATYGCCTGCAGAACGTARYGGGAGTATAGCAAATCATGAGGGGGGGATACCTCCTGTAATTTTGTGCTRAGYAGNGAGGATTACCGCTTGYCTSAAGGCYWWTATGAACAATGAATGCCCYGTGWRATTTGAGAAAATCAGTTGATACYATTGYGGAAACAGAGTAGAATGACGGGCTGTCGATTTGAGCCAGGAATAGGGCTTGATTAAAGCGTGTTCACATCTTAAGAACTGAYTTCTATCAATATAACATATTTATCTATAGGGAGTTAGCAGTGGRAGTCGCGACGAAAAGCGGTTTATTGAGCGCGGCCAGCCTGTATCAATCGGCTACCCGGCTTTATAGTGAAATACCCTATAGGTTATTTACCAATGGGTACTCCCTGCCTGCTTGGCACTATTACCTGGAAATTACCCGCCGTTGTAATCTGCGATGTAAGATGTGTCAGTACATCGACTGGCTGGAAAATGTACCTATCCGCGAACAGATGGAAGGTGAATTAAGTACGCAGGAATGGTTTGATGTAATAGACCAAATTCCAAAATTAAGCTTGGTTACATTTACAGGCGGCGAAGTRTTTGTTCGCAARGATTTCATGGAGATCATGGAACGGGCCAGTAAACGGCTGCGCACCCATATCATTACWAACAACACCATGATGCCGGAAGATCGTATTGATGCCYTGATYAAAATGGCACCGAAACGGCTTGGCGGTGTGGGRTTCAATTTTGCAGGAACGTCTATTGAAGGTCCRGGCGAACGTCACGACGAGATTCGAAAAATGAAGGGCGCCTGGGAGCGTTCCATGAATGGTATACGTGATTTGAAGGAACGACGCGATGCGGCAGGCAAAGCGTGCCCCATGATTCATGTGACCACTGTAATCCAAAAAGACAATCTGGACGTGATGCATCTCATGCCCAAGTTAATTGCTGACGCTGGTGCCGATGTGTTGAATTTGGTGACAGAAACACGCATGCTGGATTTACCGGGTGTGGGTGAGGTGGATCCGGCTTCGTTTACGGAAGATGATTTGGATTATCCACGGCTGGATCGGAAAGAGTTGGAAGATGCCCTGAACGCGACTCATGCGGAAGCGRTTAAGCATGGGGTGGAAATTCGCATGCCGCGTATGTCCAAGGAAGAACTGATTAAATATTATACGACAGGCATCGAATTGAAAGACTACGAATGCCGCAACGCCTGGAACACGATTACTATCGGCCGCCAAGGCGATATGTATTCGTGCTGGATTAAACGTGCGGGCAATGTGCGCGACGCCAGCCTGAAGGAAATCTGGAATAACGGTACCATGAAAGAATTTCGCCAATCGTGTCAAGGAGGGGTCTTTGCATTGTGCCCCGGCTGCTGTTTCCTGGAACATAAATCCCAGCGRGAATACGCTTAATACGCTACGTCATAAGTACACTAATTCTCCTTACGTTTCCCTAGATATGTGAATCTTTTTTGGTTCCGCTCATTCCGCTATAATCGCAAATCTTATGGCACAACAGCAATGGGCAAAACTCGAAGACTTATCTGAATCCCAGATTACGCCCATGCTCCGTCAATTCATTGAAGCCAAGGCGGACAGCCAAGATTCCCTTCTCTTTTTCCGTATGGGCGACTTCTATGAATTGTTTTTCGACGATGCCCTGGAATCTTCGGAGATACTAGGGCTGACACTCACCTCTCGGGATGGTGCGAACAAAGCAAACCGTATTCCCATGGCAGGCGTGCCCGTTAAAGCGCTGGACGGCTATGTGGCGCGCCTCATTCAGGCAGGGAAGACCGTGTCCATCTGCGAGCAGTTGGAAGATCCCAAGGCCACAAAGGGAATCGTGAAGCGGGGCATTGTGCGCACTGTTACCCCCGGCACGGTCATTGAACCGGAATTGTTGGAAGATACCGCGAATAATTATCTGGCGGCAATCACGTTGAAGGGCGGGGCGGCAGGGCTGGCGCTGGTAGATGTATCCACGGGGGAATTTTTGACGGCCCAGTCGGATGACGACGGCGTGGGGATGATTTACGATGAGTTAACGCGCATGGCTCCGGCGGAAGTGCTGCTGCCGGAAGGGCTGGACACGGATTTCGCGGATCGTTTATCAGAGRTGTATGACGGAACAACATTCAAAAAACGGGCCGACGCAGATTTTGATACCAAGTGGGCAGCGGACGCGTTAAAGACGCAGTTTGATCTGTCTACGCTGCGAGGCGTGGGGCTGGATGATGCGTCGGCGGCGTTGGCATGCGCCGGAGCGGTGCTGAATTATGTGCAGGAGACCCAGCGCGACGCGGTGCCCCATCTGYGACTTCCCCGTCGGTATAGTCCGTCCAGCTATGTGGTGTTGGACGGAAGTACCCAGCGTAATCTGGAGCTGGTGGAATCGCTGGCGGGGAAACAACGCAAAGGCACRCTGCTGCATGTACTGGATCAGACGCGSACGAATATGGGTGCGCGGAAATTGCGGCAATGGATCCTCCATCCGTTGCTGGATGTGACAGAAATCCGTCAACGCCACAATGCAGTAGAGGAATTTTTTATTAGCACGGAGCTTCGCCTCACATTGAAAGATGTGCTGCGACCCATCGCGGATCTGGAGCGGCTACTGAGTCGAATTACATCACGCACGGGGAATGCCCGGGATGTGAAGGCGTTGGGTCGGTCATTGGAACAGGTTCCAATGCTACTGGAGACCCTTGCGGACGCGCAATCGGATTTACTGGCTTCGTTGCGGGATGGGATGGATGGGTTAGCGGATGTAGCGGGATGGATCGATCAGGCCGTAATAGATGAGCCTCCGTTAGCCATCACAGAAGGCGGCATCCTCAAGGCAGGCTTCGACCCGGAACTGGACCGCATGAAGGAGTTGGTGTCTGGCGGCCGGGATTGGATCGCGAATCTTCAGCGTCGTGAGAGTGAAGAATCCGGTATCGCGAAATTGAAAATTGGCTACAACAAGGTGTTCGGATATTACATCGAAGTGACGAAAGCCCAGGCGGCGAATGTGCCGGATCATTATGAACGAAAACAGACGCTGGTGAATGCGGAACGGTTCATCACGCCGGARYTSAARSARYRSGAAGAMRARATMCTCGAWSYCYMGGAGAACTTGCAGAAACGGGAACATGAATTATTCGTAGCACTGCGGGATCGCATTGCAGC
This sequence comes from Candidatus Hydrogenedentota bacterium, assembly GCA_002746185.1. Taxonomy (GTDB): domain Bacteria; phylum Hydrogenedentota; class Hydrogenedentia; order Hydrogenedentales. Next base: position 6,698 of record NVWG01000054.1, on the reverse strand, counting down.
CCAGGCGGGTCGTATTCATGCTACGGCAGATGCAGTGGCGACGGTGGATGTGCTGTTGTCCTACGCGGAGGTGGCGGTCACCCACAGCTACACGAAACCCCAGGTGGACGAAACGGGGGAATTACAGGTGCGGGACGGGCGGCATCCCGTGGTGGAAGACCTGATGAAGAGCGCGGATTTTGTACCCAACGGCATTGACCTGGACCCGGCTTCCGCGTCCATGCTCATCATCACCGGGCCGAACATGGCAGGTAAATCAACCTATTTGAGGCAAGTGGCACTCATCGCCCTCATGGCGCAGATCGGCAGCTATGTACCTGCGGCGGAAGCGCGTATCGGGGTAGTGGATCGCATTTTTACCCGGGTGGGCGCATCGGATAATCTGGTGCGGGGCGAGAGTACGTTCATGGTGGAGATGATCGAGACCGCAAACATCTTGAACGCCGCTACGGAGCGCAGCCTCCTTGTGCTGGACGAAATCGGGAGAGGCACCAGCACCTTTGACGGCATCAGTATCGCATGGTCCGTGGCGGAATACATCCACAACAACATCGGAGCCAAGACCCTGTTTGCCACGCATTACCACGAGCTGACGGAGCTGTCGAATCAGTTGGAACACGCGAAGAACGTGAACGTGGCGGTGCGGGAATACGGCGGGAAGGTTATTTTCCTGTATCAGATTGTAGACGGTGGTGCGGATCATTCCTACGGTATTCAGGTGGCTAAGCTGGCTGGATTACCCCGCGATGTGATCCAGCGCGCACGGGAAATCCTCGAACACCTGGAGACGGGCAACGCAGCCGCTCTGGGTATCCCGGAGCAGATGTACCTGTTCGGTCCGGCCAGCGGCGGTTCCGGCGGCACACACTCCGAAGTGGAAGAAGCCCTGGCCGACCTGGACCCCGACGACCTGTCCCCAAAAGAAGCTCACCATTTCCTCAGCGACCTGAAGCGCAAGCTGGAGGGGTGATTCGGCTTCATCTGTGTATCCCGACCATTGCCTGTATTGTCGTAATCAAGTATCATCCTCTCTAAATTCAAGGAGACAGACCATGGCGACTGTGGGATATGGAATTATTGGGCCGGGGGCGATTGCGGGGGTGCATGCGGAGGCGATTGCTGCGGTGAAGGGTGCGGAATTGCGAGGTGTGGCGGCACGGTCGAAGGCCAAGGCGCGAAAATTCACGAATAAATACGGCGGCGACCCGGTGGGCGATTATCAGGAATTATTAAGCCGGGAAGATATCCACGTTATCAGTATTTGTACGCCTAGCGGGATGCGGGCGGAAATAGCAACGGAGTGTGCGAAGGCAGGCAAGCATATCCTGGCAGAGAAGCCGCTGGAAGTAACGACGAAGCGGGTGGACAAGATCATTCGCGCCTGCGACAAAAATGGCGTGATGCTGGCGTGCATTTTTCAGAATCGATTTACAGACGATGCCCAGCATATCCGCAAGGCGCTGGATCAGGGTCGGTTCGGCAAGCTGGTGCTGGGCGACGCGTATATAAAATGGTTCNGNTCTCAGGCATATTATGACAGCGGCGCGTGGCGCGGCACTTGGGCACTGGACGGCGGCGGGGTGCTCATGAATCAGGCTATCCACCAGATCGATCTGCTCCAGTGGTTCATGGGTCCGGTGAAACAGGTTCGGGCAGAGACGGCGCTGGTGGCGCATAAAGGCATCGAGGTGGAGGATCTGGCGGTGGCCATGCTCACGTTTGCGAACGGTGCCAAGGGCGTCATCGAAGGCAGCACGGCTATTCATACGGGGCATCCGGCACGGGTAGAAGTACACGGCACGGACGGCAGTGTTATCCTCGAAGACGGCAAACTCACCCACTGGGACTTCGCGAAACGGAAACCCATCGACAAGAAAATTGAGGCCACGCTAAAAGGCGAATCGGTGCTGGGTTCCGGCGCAAAAGATCCCATGGCAGGCATAAAAATCGAAGGGCATCGTCGGCAGATAGAGGATTTCACCCGTGCAGTACAACGCAATCGTGCACCGCTGGTGGATGGACGAGAAGGTCGGAAAGCAGTCCATCTCATCGAAGGCATCTATCGTTCCGCCCGCACCGGAAGGGCTATAACTTTCTAACCTTTTTCTTGGAAAAGAAAAAGGTTAGGCCAAAAAAAATCGACGGATGTTTGCGCATCCTCATCTGTATTCATTAAGGTATAAATTATGGGGATTTATATATGTAAAATATTAGCTAAGCGAGGTTAGAATCGGAATGGACGCTATCAGAGCTACTGCCTTATACAAGGAAGCCGAGGCGCTGTATCGTGACGATAAATTGCTGGAAGCGGACACGATCCTTTCGGAGCTGGATTCAGCTTTTCCCAATACGAAGAACATCATGTTCGCTCGTGCCCGTTGTTTCGCCGCATTGGGAAACAGAGAAGGGGCAGAGGCGCTTTGTCGTTCCCTTATCGAGGACTACGATTATGGGCGGGCCCGTGTACTTTTAGCGTCGATTGCCCGTGGTCAGGATGAATTCGATTCTGAGTTTGCTGATTCAGATGCACTATTTGATGAGCCTACTTATATCACTAATGAAAATTCGGATGTCTCCAAAAAATTCGAGAAAATAATTCCAAAAATTGCGTTAGTGTTTATTGTTCTTGTTATGTTGGTGGCTTCAACTATTATTGGTAAACGGAACTTGCCGAGTGACACTCAAAATCAGTCGGCTCAAACTAATGAGTCCGCAGAGGCAACAACAGGGAGAGCATCAACCGCTCACCCTGCAGAAAACATTCCCGAGACAAAATTATACGATATCAATGCACTTCTCCGAGATCTCAATTATTCCAGTCGGCGGGAAGAGGCCTATGCTCAATTATGTCGTGTAGCCAAGGTAGATGATCTTAATCTGATACATGGTTATTACCCTGATTTAAGAAGTGATAAAGCCCGTTGGCGCGCGCTATGGATATTGGGGGAAGTAGGATCGCCTGAGTCCGTAGTGCTTCTGAAAAAGGAGCTTAAAGAGCATCCTTCTCGCTATGTTCGTCGTACTGCGGCTTATTCGCTTGGAAAGATTGGATCGACTTCAGCGATTATGGCACTGGAAAATGCTTTGTTTGACGATCCAGAGGTCCAAGTAAAGCAACGAGCCGCTTGGGCACTTGATCAGATCATGGGTCGAGAGGCTGAACCCATTTTACGTCGTGCGTTGGAACAAAATCCAAATGGCGGAGCTAGTTATTCCTTGAAATGGCTGCTCGATTATGCAAAGAAGGGTACTCAGTTGCCTCGTATTGTGCCAGGCGAAGCGAGTTATGGCGTTTTGAATGACACGCAATATAAAATATATGTTCCATCCACGTATACTTCTGATCGTGAATGGCCACTGCTGGTATCGGTTCACGGGATGAATGGTCACCCTGATCCGTACGAGAAAATGTGGCGGGAAGATGCCGAGCGATATGGTTTTGTCGTGCTCGCCCCATTTTTTGATCCGCCCAATCATCCTTATTACAACTACTTGCAGTTGCATCGTAACCGATCAGACTTATTTTTGTTAGATGCGATATCTGCTGTTGGTGAAGTGTTGTCCATCAAAACGGATAAGTTTTATTTGTTTGGGCATTCGAGGGGCGGGCAATTTGTCACTCGATTTGCACTCTTACATCCGGACCGTCTTATTAAAGCAGCGGCTTGCGGCTCGGCTACGTATGTCTTTCCTGATCCGAATCGATATTTTCCTGATGGTCTTAAACGAAATCCTCTGATGCGTCCTGCCGATAAAATTAATATTGATGGTATGTTGGCGTTGCCTTTAGCTATTGTGATTGGGACGAATGACACACAACAGCGTAACGATTTAGCTATGAAATTCATTTCCATGACGAATGAATATGCAGCTCAACATGGTGTTTATCACAATACATCCGTTATACATGTTCCAGGCGGGAGGCATGCGGGGTATATAAATCGTCCTTATGCGTCTAAATTTTTTTTCTCAAACTTGGGACGCTGATGAATATTGATCAAATCGAAAAAACGAAGCATGGTATTTATACTGAAATTTTCTGCTCCTGACCTGCAGCATGGGCAGATGCATGGCGGCCCATACCTGGGCAGAACGATTCGGAAATATCCGTCGTGACTGATCCATGACGGCTACAGAATTTGGTAAACTTTGTAGCTCACCTGACCTTGCCCGCCAGTACCCACGCCTACACAAACAATCTTCGTGAGCCATTGGTATTGCTTCGCTGAGGTTTCAAATCGGGGCGTCGTACGAAAATACCCTGTACTGGGAATGAGTACGCCGCGATAGTGAGTGTAAATCAACGCGCCGTCATCCGTCTTGAACGTAGCCCGCACATCCAGCTCGCCCACACCATCGTCCCGCATGCGAAACCAGTCGCCGCCGCCGGGCAGTACCGTCCCTTTTACTTTCGGACCGTCCACCGTGCCTCCCGTAGCATAAAAGATGGAGCGGTTCCCTTCATGGGTCGCGCCAATGGATTGGGGCGGTTCCAATGTAGCGGTCATGTCGAACAATAATTCAGATTTCAAGCCGTCGGTTTCCGCCGCATGGGAGGGAGTCAGGCTTGCGGCTGCCGTAAGTGCAGCCGCTCCGGTTAAAAGAGCATCGCGTCGAGTAAGGTGCATCGTCATCATTCAATCTCCCAGGTTCAGGTAYGTGTCACCAGCAAACCATGATACAGCATTATCCGGAAATCTGTCTGATAGTTCYTGCTCATGCCGGGGGTGTAAACGCTGTAAACCCAACCCCACTCTCTTCATTTCTCGAAAGAGAGAATGTCTATACCCAATTCCCGGTTTAATCCGCATGAATTGACTGCTACAATACCTTCTTTACATACCATTTTGATTTCTAGTGAATAAGGGAATTCTCTAGCCATGCGGGACGATATCGAAGAAGTACGCCAGCGTAAAGCAAAGACTCTGGAACTGGGCGGCGCCGACAAAATCGCCCGGCTTCGGGAACGCGGTCATTACACAGCACGAGAGCGCGTAGATCTCCTGCTGGACGAAGGCTCCTTTCTCGAAATGGGCCAACTCAATCACTCCGATGTTCCCGGCATGGAAGAAGCCACACCCGCCGACGGTAAGGTAGGCGGCATAGGTACCATTGACGCACGACATGTCACCGTAGCCGCAGACGACAATACCGTCCTTGCTGGAAGCGGCGGTCGTGTAGGCGGCAAAAAAAGCCGCTTCCTCAATAACTTGGCTATCGAAAAAGGCTACCCCATCATCAATCTGGGCGAAGGGGGCGGCGCACGCATCCCGGATATCATGGGCTCCGACGGCCTGAGCGCCATGACCATCGGCCAGGAATCAGGCCAACGCATGCGCCGCGTACCCATGGTCGCTACCATCATGGGCGAATGTTTCGGCTCCCCCTCCTGGCATGCCGCCCTGTCCGACTTCGTGGTCCAGCAAAAAGGCTCCTGCATGGCCGTGGCAGGTCCACGGGTATTGGAACTATCCACCGGAGAAAAAGTCGACCTGGAAGAACTGGGCGGGTGGCAGCTCCACGCGGAAGTGACCGGGCAAGCCGACCGTGCTGCCGAAACCGAGGAAGAATGTTTTCAGTTGGTCCGCGATTTCCTATCGTTTCTACCCTCCAACGCCGAAGAATTGCCGCCAATGGGCAAGCCCGATATCAGAGCGGAAGAACGACAATCCCGTTTGCTCGATCTGCTCCCGGAAGAACCGAGCCGCACCTACGACATGACAAAAATTATCCGCACATTCGTCGATCACGAGGCGTTTTTCCCCATAAAACCCAATTTCGACCCCAGCGTCGTATGCGGCCTGGCCCGGCTCGATGGAAAATCCGTGGGCATCATCGCCAGCCAACCCAAATTTCTCGCAGGTGCCATGGGACCAGACGGATGCGATAAATGCGCCGGGTTCATCGCCCTGTGCGACTCGTTTCACATCCCCCTCATTTTCCTCCACGACACCCCCGGCTTCATGGCAGGAAAAGCAGCGGAACAAAAACGCATGCCCGGTAAAATCATCAATTTCATCGAAGCCCTTAGCCTCGCCACCGTACCCAAAGTCTCCGTCATCATTCGCAAAACCTACGGCATGGCCACAGGCAACATGGCAGGCCCCGGCATGGGCGCGGACTTCCAACTCGCCTGGCCCACCGCCGACATCAGTTTTGTCGCACCAGAAGTAGCGGCGAATATCGTCTATGCGCGGAAAATAGCCGAGGCCGACGACCCGAAAGCCGCCCGCGAAGCCGCCATCGAAGAAATGCGTCTGGGCAGCCGTCCTTGGGCAGCAGCAGGTAAGGGATACCTGGATGATGTCATCGAGCCACAGGATACACGGCGCATCCTAATACAATGCCTCCACATCGCTCGCGGCTCGGAAAATAAATCCGCATGGAGCAAACGTCATCTGGCAAACTGGCCCACAACTATGTAAATTTGAGAGTATTGCAGGTAAAAAATGAGATGTCCTATCACTCATGAAAGTTTACAATGTGTGGACACTTTTCAAATCCAAGGCGATGGGTGAAGCAAGATTGCCGCGTCAGGCTTCGCCTTTCTCGCAATGACACAGAAACGATGTCATTGCGAACGAAGCGTAGCGAAGTGCGGCAATCTCTTCACACCGAGGACTGTTCTTAATGTTGTGGCGGGGTCTCCAGCCCACCACCCAGTCATTGCGAGCGAAACGAAGTGAAGCGCGGCAATC
>NVWG01000053.1 GCA_002746185.1 Candidatus Hydrogenedentota bacterium | reverse complement strand
CTAATCCTCCGCACAGAATATTTGCTTTAGGCGGGATAGGTGTATTGTACATGTTGGGGCGCGGGGATTTCATATTTTGGATCGTGGCGGGTGCGAGAGTGGTAGTTCGGCTGGTGTCGGAATTGATGATGCTGGCCGATGTGAAGTGTCTTGAGGCGAATTTTTCGAGGGTTCTTGTTGTCTGGTGTATTGATGACATGGGACGTACCATTGGTATGTATGTAGCGCGTGATTGTTGAGTTAAATAGCTTTTCATAAAACTGAGACAAACTTTTCCCATCGGCCTCTTTTTGAAATGGATTTCAGGCATAGGGTCTTATCGGCACGAGATGTCACGCCCCTTGATTCGTGGTCGCAGGAGTGACCAGATTTCCGCGTCGGCCTCCGGCCTTCTCGCAAAGACACAGAAACGATGTCATTGTGAACGAAGCGTAGCGAAGTGCGGCAATCTCCTCACCCCGAGARCYGTTWTTTCTGKCTCAGRTTTATNNRAAAAKCTATTYMGAGTCGGCAGGTGCTGGTGGAGAMTGMYGRGYRGAAATTACGCGTCGGCGGGTTTCAGGTAACGATTAATTTGGGCAATAAGTTCTTTCGTCATGAAGGGTTTCATGATGAGAGCCTGCGCACCGGCGCGTTGAGCGTTTTCCCGGTTGGCTTGGCCGTGTGCAGAGGTGACGCATATAATGGGGATATGTTTGGTTTGAGGATTGGCTTTGAGTTGTTCGCATACCTCGTATCCGCTCATCATGGGCATCATGATGTCCAGAAGAATAAGACCGGGCTGATCATTTTCTGCGATGTCCATGGCGGCGAGTCCATCGTAGGCTGTTAATACCTCGAAGCCTTCGAGACGAAGTGTTCGCTCCAGCAAGGTAATGACATCGGGTTCGTCGTCCACGATCAATATGGTTGGTTTAGACAAGTGCTTTCCTTTTGGAAGAATGTTCTATCGGTTTCGTCCTTGATGCGCGCCGCCGATGGTAATATCCAGTGTCTGCATCCGGGAAGGTTTACGGGGCACGTCTGGTTTGGGCGGATCGATTCGAATAGGGCGCGTTTCGTTTCGTGGTATATGCAGGTTCACGAGTTTGATGCCGTAATCGTAGAATCCACTGCCGGAATCATCGAGTCGGACGACCCGCCCGGGTCGGGCTGCGGACAGCGCGTGCTGAAAGGTATCATCCCGCATGAGCTGTACGGAGACGTCAATCTCCAGTGGCAGGGTTTCCATGGTTCGTACGAGCATGCCATGGGGGGTGATGTCGAGGACAACAGCATCGATGACGGTCTGCTCCGGTGTGGATAGCGTGACTTGGCACGGACGACAGGTGTCGGTGCGCTTGGCGATCCGTTTTCCGCGTACGAGAGAACGGTCATCTTTGGAAAAAAACATCTCGTCGGGCATGAAGTCAATCCTGTCATCGGCTATGAATCAAACTCTCTATAGCATACTCCAATGGCRGTWTTTTTTCCATCCTGCCAAGGCGGGGTGATTTCMYGTTAACTCTGMTACAATCGGWGGGTTATGAAAATGTGKAAWCACCTTATATGGACAGTGCTTTGGGCGATAAGYTGGWGTGGRATTCMCGCATTGGCAGCCCCGTCGTCGTCTGAATCAGCTGCATTAAAACATGGGGTTTGGCATCCGCCTCAGCTGATCAATTGGGGCGAGTCGCTTCAAGGAAAACGCCTCCGCGTTTCGTGTGTGGTGCCTTCGTATGCGGTCGGGGATATAGAAGCATTGGGTGCACGGTTTAAATCGGACATCGAGGTTTATGCTTTGTCCACTGGGGACGATGGATCTGACGGCGAGATTGGCGAGGCCCTTACATCGCGTGGGGATGTTCTGCTGGCAGCCGGGGTGGCTTTGGAAGATTTTAGTGATACCCGAATCGCGGAACTGATAGAACGTAATCGGGGGGGTACGGGTGTTGTATGGATTCGGTTTGGCGATAGTGTTCCGGATCGGCTAGCGCGTTATCTGGATACGTTGGTGCCGTCGGATTCGGGGGATTGGATTGCGTCCGGCGTGGCTATGAACCGTACTTTCGAACTTCGCGCGGGTATCCGAGACGATGCGCGGTTTGTTGATTTGAATTTTGGAGGTGCGCCTCCGCTGGCACACGCTTTATTTCCCGGTGCGGTTGGTATGAGTGAGGATCTTGGGAATGCCTATGAAAATGGTATGTCGTTGATTATTCGGTGTCTGCTTTGGGCGGCCGATACGGTTCCGGAAACGCATATCCGGGGACTGAAAGATGCGTTGCCGAATGCGCCGGAATTGTTGAATGCACCACCTCAACTTCCCAGAGCCTTCATTCAAAACATGATTGATGCAACCATATTGCCCCCCTTGCGACCATACCTATTGGAATTCAGTAAGCCGCTGGAAAAGAAATATCGCTTGAAAGTGCAGGCCCGGTATCCGAATCGGGATATCCGATGGTCCTATTGGGAAAAAGATTTGCTGCGTAAGGGAACACGTTTCGCTGCATTGAATATGCCGCTGGGGCGTGGTCCGGTGTACCTGGATTTCTGGCTAATGGATGGCGACCGTACTGTGGATTGGTTTACGAAACGGGTCACGGTAGAGGGGTGGCCGAAATTAACAGACGTACGGTTTTCACGGTATGTAGTTCGACCTAATGATTCCGTTGAGATGGTTTGTACTATCCGAACCAATTCCCATCGCCCGGCTCCCACGTCCGTACGTATACAGGCGCGTGATAGTTGGGGGCGACTGGTTCTGGATACCGGGCTGGATGTGAATGAAGAGGGCGGGGAGGTTCGGGTGCTGCTGCATTTTAAGGATTTGCTGGGACCAATGTTGAAGGTGGAAATTTACGCAGGTGACGGGGTTATAGGGGACATGGATAAGGGCGGGGCGGAGCGTGCCGATTATCGGGTGGAGTACCTCCTGTGCGCCAGCCACCACCCCGGCATTTCGAAATCGTGACGGCTGGTGAGGCTCGGCTCGAATCCGGACTAATGATGAGGAATAGCAGCCTGTCGGGGGTGGGGGTTGATACGTTATATGCTGCTGATAGCGATACCGGGGCACCTGCAATCATGGCATCCGGACTTCGGGGCATTGACTATTTGCCATTTGTAGATAATCCGGATCCAGGCAACTGGTTCGAGCAAGATCCCAATATGATTGACAGTGCTACGGTGCTGACACGGCGTGAAGTTATCAGGGATTCGGCATCAGGGGGCTACAATAGTCATGTGATATCGGAAGGCTCGGGGCTTTGGCGTTGGATAGCGGGCCGCTATGGGGATGATGCATCGACACGGATATTATTTCGGGATTGGCTGGAGGATCAATACTTTAATATCAATTCTCTGAATAGGGCAGCCGGAAGCGATTTTGTTAGCTGGGAAGAGGTTGATCATATTGATGAGGGGAGTACAGGAAATGAGGTGCTAGGAGTATTGAGCCGAAATTTCCGCGAGCAGGTGTTACTCAAGGGGGTATCCGAAATTACGAAAGAATATCGTGAGAGGACGCTAGGAGAAGGGGTTGGAATCAATGTAGCGTCCATAGGTGAACGGTCAGGAGTATTCCCGTGGCGCGAGCTGGGAGCGCGGCTGGATTTTGCGGTGCTGCCGAACGACGAGCTGACTATGGAAAAAGTCGCGACATTGGTGCCGAGAGACTTTCGGCTATACACATCGTTGACTCCCGATGTGGAAAGTGATGACGGTGCGAACGGTTCTTCGCTGCTTTGGAATGCCCTGTTCTCCGGTATGCGCGGTGTCTGGGTTGACGCTGATCGTGGGGAGACAGTATCGCGATGGCTGAATGATGCGGTGGAGTCGATACGTCAAATCCGGCAGGGTATTGATGTGGTGTTTGCGGATGGGGATGTTCTCGATCATAGGGTGGCGGTGGTAGAGCTAAGCGCTGTTCGGCATGTGGTGGGMCCYCTCGCGTATGATCATGTAGCGGCATCACARCGGAAGATTACGGAGTCGCTCCGGCAGGCAGGATATCWATAYACRTTTATGCAGRATACTGATCTTGCGACGTTGCTATCTGGTGGAACGCGGGCTGTTGTTCTCCCCTCAGTAGACGCCATGTCCGCTGAGCAGCAGCATATTCTCATGCAATTCGTGGATGGCGGCGGGGTCATTGTTGCGGATACGCTACCGGGCATGCGGGATGAGCTGGGTCGAGAAGGGGCCAGTGGGCTTGGGCAGCATCCAGCGGTTCACATTCTGTCAGACTCGGATGACACAACTGAATGGGCATACTATATACATCAGATGTTTTCTGAAAAAGGTATCGCGCCGGATGTGAGTAGTGCGGACAAGAAATTTAAACCGTTGGGGGTCAAGGCGTTCGGTATTCGGTATGACCGAGCGCAGGTGTATGGGGTAGTGGGAGAGATGTTGGGGAAGCGGGGCTCTCAGGAATATCAGATAGTTATTCCCGAAAAACATTTTGTCTACGATATGCTGGCGTACAAACCCATCAAGGTGAAGCGGGAACTTTCACTGAAAATTAAGGCGAATGATGTGCGCCTCATATCTGTATTGCCCTATGAAGTCTCGCGCGTGATTATTCAGATGCCGGAGAGAGCCAGGCAGGGGCAGCAGATGCCAGTGAAGATATCTATCAAGACCCGTGGGGAACTGCCGGGGGATCATGTAGTTTTCATGGAAGTGCGACGTGAAGACGGAACGGCTTTACCGTGGTATGACCAATCTTTTGTGTGTAAGGATGGCGTGGGAGAGGCGTATATACCCCTCTCGCTAAATGAAATTCCGGGGAAATACCAGATTATCGTACGCGATGTGCTGACAGGTGTAACGGGAACGGGGACGTTGCAGATCAGTCCATATTAGCGGGGAGACGCGCAGGGGATTTTTTTGTCCAGGTATACGTGCAGGTTACGGATGCGGAATCTCCCGGCGCGAGAGAAGGTCGATTGAGATTTATATTCATGGCAATGCCCGTACCGTCCGAAGCCGCTCGGAACTCGAGGATAAGATTGTCCGTTGCGCTTACCGTGTTGAGCAGGGTATGCCCGGCGGAACGGATTGCCCAACGTCCTGTGGTATTTGCTGATACATGCATCGGCTGTACAGCGCGTTTCTGTTTCGTCCATGTTGTTTCCGCTTGCGTCCATAAAGCGGGGTTGGCGTTGTGGGAAGGCAGGCTCCACTGGGGATGGAGCTGTGCGCGAAGTGACATGGTCTCGGCGGTGGTATTGGTATAAGTCATTTTTATGGACATGCGGGGCTGATCCGAATCCAGTGTGATATGTTTGAGGATGCGAAGTCCGTTGGAAAGCGTGGTCTCCATCGTCAGAGACATCTCCGTCTGCTCAAGGATTGAGTAGGGCTGGTCGATAGGGGTAAGCCAGTCTTCTTCAAGCACGATGCGATCTTCGATTATCCCGCGTTGGCTCAGTGGATCGATATACCCGGTAAGCCAGTCTTGACTCTTGGTGAGAGAGCGACCTCGAACGATTTTTCCACCCATACCGGGGACTACCCAGATTTCCAGGTGATTGCTCACGAGTTTTTCGATGGGCTGTACTTCGTGGCGGGGAGGCGTTTTTCCGTTCAACCGTTCTCGAAATAATTCAATGGGCCAATCTTCCAGACGAGTTACGCCGTATTGCATGAGCATATCCCAATATTCATCAAAAGTCTGGCTGGGTGGACGAACGAAAGTATACGTATCGGCAGAACGAAATACCCGGGGCGGACAGACCAGGGCGGCGTACTGAACAGGAAGGTAGGCGTAGTTTAGCCGTTCGAGAGTCACTGGATCGGTTGTGTGCTTAAATGCTTCATGGAAAATCGCCTGGGCTTTCTCTACGGTCTCGTAATCCATCCAGGTCATGCGATTGTTGAGGTGGAGTTGTACATGGCGAGTACGTTCACGAATGAGTTGCTGGTATTCGTCTATATACGGCGCGGCTTCACCGTAATACAACGCGATAAATTCGTTGTAGAGATCGTTACCGTTTGATTTCGGATCCCAGAGAGCATGTTCCAGTATATATCCCTTCAGATATTCGTAGTCGCTGTGCGGTGATTCCCAGCTGGCCTGCTCCAACACGCCCTCCACGCCGAGCCGGGCAAACAAACTGATATTCGGCTGTAGTACATGGATATTGGGATGTGGGCCCTGATGGCTATACCAGTTTTGTGTGTAATCCCACACGAAGAGATGCTCGGTAATGCGAGCCCATTTTTTGAGGTCGTGGACGAAGGCGCGGTTTTGTTTGGATCGCCGATCCGTCAAGGGGCGGGAAAAATCGGCTTCGAAATCGCAAAGACGAACAATCACATTGTCGCGGGGGCGGACATGTTTCGGCGGGGTGCGTGAATATTGATAGGCGAAAGTGTCCACATATACATCAGAAAATTCGTCTTCCAACGCCTGGGCGACAGCATTGACGAAGTGAATTATTGTGCCGGAGTGACTGCCTTCACGGGCATCCAGAGCGGCGCAGGTGTGGCAGGTACACCAGGAGTCAAACCAGAAAAAATCCATTTGCGAAATACTCAGTATACGTTCGTAAGGCTTGCGGTTACGGAGTTGTTCGCGGGCATTTTCAATAGTAATCTGTAATACATCCGGATTGGTGAGGCAGAGCTGCCCGTCGGCACGGCGAACACCGTCAATTTCCGCGAAGTATTCGGGATGACCTTCAAAATAAATGTCCGGTGAGACGAATAGATGAAAAGTATGTCCTGCTCCTTCGAATCCGCCAACGTAGGAAATGTGCCCGCCGTATTCTTCATCGAGTCGAGACCAGAATCCGTTGACTCTTCCTTGCGATGCCTTCCAAGGCGTGGATACATAGGCGCGATAACTGATGTCGCGATACCAGAAAGGAGGTTCGTGTCGAAAATTTATGGTGGGCAGTGTTTCGGGAGGCAGCGGAACGCGGAAGGCATCCAATGCAAGCCATCGCATGCCCATCTGTTGTTTGAAAAATTCCCAGACGGCGTACACCGAACCACGCGGCGATCCTCCGTAAAGAATCAGGTTGCGATCCTCCGGATCGCCCACTTGATTCATTCGGTTTGCCCGGGAAACGGTGCGCATGATCACGCCGTCGTTTTTCGGAGCCGTGGCTGGATCGGCGTAAGGGTTGTCCGTCATGCCGATCCACACATTGATGTGGCGTGGTCGCGGCTTATCGGAGATATCGAGACGATGCCCCGTGGTGGTCTTCCAATGCCGCTGGAACCACTCGGCGGCCTTCTGCTCAGCCGGATGCGCATTCTCGCTAAGGACAATGTGGAACCGGCTGTATTCAGAGGACCATGCCCATACAGGATCGGCGCAGGCATGATGAGCCACACCCATCACGAGTCCCATGAGTATCAGAACGATTCGATTCATGCCTTGGACTGTACCGGGCGTTGCGAAGGGTTTTCAACTTAACAATTAAAGATTATATATGATTCCGATTGGAAGTTCTATGGATAGTATATTTTGCTATTTACTATATATTTTCTTTAAGATTGTATAGCGATACGATAGGGTCGGCTAAATAAGATATAGATGCTTGAGAAGGGGAATTCGGTGAATGGTACGAAAGCTAAGCGAATGAGGATAGCGCGTGGCTTAAGCCAATCCAAGCTCTCTGATATAACAGGTATTCAACAAGCACGGMTATCTGGATACGAACTAGACAAGCATGAATTAAGTTTGAAAGAACTTAGTGTTGTAGCAAAGGCACTTGAGTCGATTAGCGATGATCAGATCAAAAAACTGAAAAAAAAGCGCTATCAAAAACATGTAATCGACGGTTCGGTAATTTCCTCTAGGCCAACTAGGTCATATTGCAAGACAGCAAGAAACGACGAATATCTTGAGCAACTCAAAACTTTAGAAACGAGATTCCATGCTGTTCAAAATCGCCAATTAAAAGCATTGTCCTTTTTTGCGGGGGGTGGTGGTCTTTGTTATGGTATTAAAGCGGCGGGTTTCCAGCTTGTTGCAAGCAACGAGTTAGAGGAAGCCCACAAAAATATTTATCGCATGAATTTTCCAGATGCTGAATTTTTACCAAATGATATAAGAGAGATAGCTGATGTCGATCTAGATAGGGTCTTGAAAGAATATCAGTCAATCGATTTGATGATAGGCGGCCCGCCTTGCCAAGGATTTAGTTTGGCTGGAAAAAGGGATGTTAATGATTTGAGGAACACGCTATTTCAAGACTATCTACATATTGCTAAACGGATTAGGCCGCGAGTTATTCTAATGGAAAACGTACGATTACTTGCATCTATGAAAGATTCCGATGGAAAATATGTAAGCAAACGAATTCTGGAGACCTTCAATTCAATTGGGTATACCTGCTCCTTTTTTRATGTAAACGCTAAAAATTACGGTGTTGCACAAGATAGAGAGCGGGTTATTTTTGTCGGTGTAAGATCTGATATCTCTATTTCACCTTCGATACCAGAAGCTTCTCATGGCAATATTGACGATCTTTTTAGAGTACAAAGCCCTTTTTATTCTTTTGGTGATGCGGTTTCTGATTTAGAATATATTGAATCGGGCGAACATAGTTCTACTGATAAGCTCCACCAGGCTGTTAGTCATCCGGAGCATGTTATTAGGTGGCTGGTTGATGTGCCGGAGGGGAAAAGCGCACATGAGAATGATGATGAAAAGCTCAGACCACCCTCGGGCTACAATACTACATATAAACGACAGGTTTGGAATGAACCTGCTGGTACAGTAGCAACGACATACGGAATGATTTCTGGATGTAGAAACGTACATCCAATCGCTACACGTTCCCTTACTACAAGAGAAGCTTTGCGACTACAGAGTTTCCCCGATGGTTTTCAGCTTTGTGGAAATCAAGGCGACATTAGAACAACTATTGGAAATGCTGTGCCTCCTTTGCTTGCTTATTCTTTAGGCGAACATATACGTGACCACTATATTTTGTAAAAATAGCCCGCCTGGAGATTAAACTGTAATTGGGTAGGATGTTGCTTTTGTCCCCCTCTTTGCATCTGGATAATTCCAAATCTTGGTGCCTCATGCTGGATGCCTACGGGGTCTTTATACTGGCCTTTTCTTACTGTATACAGCTTCGTACTAAATCCGCTGTATTCACGAGAAAGATTTACCAATTCATCAATGTCATACAATGCAAACTCTTGCTCATCTTCGTCGAGTTTCCTGGTTTTATGGATCAGTAAATATGGAGGAAACGGATCGTCGGGGTATGCCTTTTGAAGAAGCAGCTTGGTAATTTCATTCTGTTTGCTCGACATTATTTTTTCAAGTTCTTTTCTGCCGCGACTTTGAGTTTCCTCCCAAAAATATCTTCTAGGATTGGTATTTCTTCCGCGCAAAATTTCTGGTTCATCTAACGGGCGATATCCCTTATCACCGCAAAACTGCCGCAAAGCTATAATTGCATTTTCGGTTACCTGAATATCATTCCGTTCAAGTAAGCGGCAGAATGCAGTTGCAGTTGTGAAGTACAGCTGTGCATTTGTTGGCCTCCTGGTATAGCATTGCTTTACAGATACTCCTACAGTTTCAACTGTAGTTCCTTTCGATAGAGTCAGCAGAATGTCGCTTTTGCATGCTTTAACAGCGATACCATTAACTTTGAGCCATTTCTTACCCTCTTCTGCCGTTGCCAGTGCACCTAGAGCTATTGCCGTGACATTATCGCATTGCTCCCAATTTAAGTATCGAAGGGCTTTACTAATTAGGAGAACAGCTGGATCTCCCTTGATTACATTACTATTTAATTTGTTGGCTTGAGCAGGAAAAGTACGAGAATTTATGAGATTTGTTAGCTCAGATTCAAATTTGTGACCTCGTTTACGCCCAGATTTCCCAGCCAAAATTTGCAAGGCATGCTGAGAATCGGTTGGTTTTAACGCCATACTAAATCCCTTGAGAGATCACTAATTGTTGAATCAAGGCCATGAGCGAGAGTTGCCAAGTTAGAAAAAGAGATATTCCTTTTGCCCCGCTCGATTAGACTGATATATGTTCTGTCAAAGCCACAAATACCTGCAAGCTCTTCTTGAGTGTGCCCCAGTTCGATTCTTCGTTTTTTGACTTTTTCCCCGAGAGATATCAACAGGTCTGATTTCGATTTCTTGTTCATATCAATAAAGATAGAGAGATGTAGACAATATGTCTACGGACATTTCGTCACATTCGAATTGAGGACCAGCAGACCAATCCCGCTTTTCCTTGACAGGATCTTGTCGCAAAATCGGATTGGTGCGATTGTGCTGCACTGTAGTTCATTTGGTAAGGCAGCCTCATGTTTGACCTCGATCCACTTCCATCCACCAGTCGTTTTTCTGCCCGAGTGGCCGATTACCTGCGACCTCGGCCTGGGTATCCTGCGGAATACGACTCCGTGATGTTTTACGGGGTTCCGAAAATTTAACTCTCGCTGTTGTTGTCCAGATCGTACTTTTGAAGACGGTACCGCAACGAACGTGCTGTCAGTCCCAACAGTCCTGCCGCTTTTTTCTGTGAGTGCTTCGTTTTGCGCAAGGCCTGTTGAATGAGACCCATCTCAATTTCCGCGATGAGTTYTTCCATATCTACTCCGTCGGATGGAAGCTGGGAAAATTCGTGAGCCGGTGCGGGCATGAAATTTTGAATGTTGGGCGGTAAATCAGTTAATTCGATGGAGTCTCCATTGCACAAAGCTACTGCGCGTTCGATGATGTTGCCCAGTTCACGTACATTGCCGGGCCACCGATATGCGAGCAGTACATCCATTACCTCGGGGGCTATGCGTAATGTTCCTCGGCCCATTTTCTCCCCGTGGAGGTGGGTGAAATGCTGCATCAAAAGGGGGATGTCATCCTTGCGATCCCGCAGGGGAGGCACAAGCAGAGGGATTACATTCAATCGGTAAAAAAGATCTTCTCTAAATGTCCCTTGCTTGGACATCTCTTCCAAGTCGCGATTGGTGGCCGATACAATTCGTACATCCACCGGAATCGAGTTTGTACTCCCTAACGGTGTAATGGTGTGATTATCCAGAACCCGCAGCAATTTCACTTGGAGTGACAGAGGCATTTCCCCGATTTCATCCAGGAAAATAGTACCGCCGTCGGCAGCCAGGAAAAGTCCTTCTTTATCTTCCATTGCACCCGTGAAGGTACCTTTCTTGTGACCGAACAATTCGCTTTCCAGGAGATTTTCCGGAATGCCGCCGCAGTTGATAGCTACGAATGGGCTACTACTCCGATCACTAAGCTGATGAAGACTGCGGGCTACCAGTTCTTTCCCCACGCCGCTTTCACCGTGGATGGCTATGGTGCTGGGGAGCACGGCGATGCGTCGAACCATTTCACGAACCTGCTCGATAGCATCGCTGACACCGACCATGTTTTTAACCTGACCCAGCTTGGCTTGTTCTTTCTTGAGTACCTTATTTTCTTTTATCAGGCCGTGCTGCTGAATAGCCCGCTCCAATAATAATTTAATCTCATCATTCTTGAAAGGCTTCATGATGTAATCTGTGGCGCCCTGCTTCATGGCCTGTATGGCAGTTTCCACCGAGCCATGGGCGGTCATCATAATAGACGGCGTACGATCCTGATGCTCGTGTATCCATCTCAGAATTTCCATACCGGCTTCGTGATCATTACCCATGCGCAGATCGGTAATCACTGCATCAAAAATACTTTGATCCATCACCTGGCATGCATCTTCAACAGAGCTTGCCAGGGTCACATTGTACCCATCATTGCTCAATACAATTTCCAGGAGCTCGCGCATACCCTGTTCATCATCAACTACTAATACATTTTTAGTTTGGTTCAAGATACTGCTTCCTTATACTGCTCTACGTTCATGGCAGGGAGACGAATCAGCATGGAGCACCCGGAGCCTTGCCGGGTGCGCGCACGGATGATACCGTCGTGTGCTGTAATTATGCGGAGACACACGGCCAGGCCCATGCCCACGCCGCGTTCCTTGGTGGTATAGAACGGTTCAAAAATACGCCCCACTTTATCGGGATCCACTCCTGAACCGTCGTCGTCAAATTGGATGGCCAACGGGCCGTCTTCCGATAGCTGTGTGGAAATTGTCAAAATGCCTTTAAAGTCCATAGCTTCAATACCGTTTTTTCCGATATTGATAAAGACCTGTTTAAGCTGGGACGGATCCCCGGCAACGTGATGCGTTGCGCCGTCTCCCTTGTTCGAAATGGTCAACCCGGTATGGTGACCGTATTCACGCCTAAGGAGATCGCAGACCTCTTCCAGCAGTTCGGTTACATTTACTTTCTTGCGTTGGGGCAACGGTTCCCGAGCGAAATTTAGAAACCCAGAGACAATCTCATTGAGCTGATCGGATTCCCGCAAGGCCATCTGGTGCAATTTTTCCTGAAGACCGGGTGTCATATTTTCCGCTGTGAGTTCATCCATGGCGCCGCGAATGACTGCTACAGGATTGCGAATTTCGTGGGCCAGACCAGCAGCCAATTCACCCACGATTGCCATGCGATCTTGTCTGCGCAGTTCCTGGCGCATTTCATCCATTTCGGTTAAATCGCTAAACGATACGATGGAACCCATGGGCTCCCCTTGCGTATCTGTCATGCGATTGGTGGTAAGCCCCAGCAATACGGATTGACCCTGAGGCAGGATAGCGGTGAACTCATATCGTGTGAAATCCTGATCAGACCGTAACGCTGTGATGACAGGACATTCTTCGCCGGATTCGGGCTGAAGAATTTCGCCGATATACTGTCCTACGGCGGATTCCGATTGAAGACCGAGAATGGAAGCGGCGGCTTTGTTYTGKATTTTTATATTTCCGGATACATCCGTAATGAGAAAGCCGCTATTCATATTATCCAGGATCTCCCGTTGGAATTTTTGAAGCTGGTAGAGCCTATGTGTCCAATGGCCGGAAATAAAAGCCGTGAGATAATAGGCTAGACCTTGCACTGTGAAGTTGTACCAAAGTACAAAGCTGCTTATGGTGGTATCGCGATATGGGTGCATAAGGTGCTGCCCAATCATGAACATGGTTGCCAATGTGGCCAGTAGAAAACCCTGGAGAAACCCCAGCAAAAGCCCTGCTTCAAGGATAACCACTACAAACATGAACGTGAAGAAACTGGTGGGACCATCGGTGAGTGCAACTGTAACAGCCACGACCGAAAAATCTACCAGCACCTGTGCCGTTGCCTGGTATTTCCCCAGTTGTGGTCGATGATGGWTCGTGTGCAAGTACCAGGCATTTGTTGTAAAGCCGAATAGGTACATGAGTAGTAGATACACCAGTCCTGCAGGCACATCCATAAAGGCGGCGCCAATGGTGATGAACGACAGAACGCCCAGGCGTGCGATTCCAATGAGACGCAGCCAGCGTTGATGACTTTCATCCGGTACACTCACAGGCGCTTGGTCTGGTTTACCAGACGACGTTGTGTCAAATGCTATGAGTGAAGATGGTGTACTGCTTGTCATAATTTTTAATTCGAGACTCCTACGTGGAGTTTCCCTTGTCTATGAGGTTTTGCAGCCCTTCCGGATTGGAAGTGCGTTTCATCGCTATATCCAAGGAGATAATATTCCGACGGTAGAGGCGGTACAACGACTGATTCATGGTCATCATGCCTTCGCCAGTACCGATTTCTATCATGGATGGAATCTGCGCCAATTTTTCAGATCGGATCAGTGCCCGRATWGCAGGGTTCATGAGCATAATTTCCATRGCCATAACCCGTCCATGAGTATCAGAGCGGGGAAGAAGCTGCTGTACAACCACCCCTTCCAGTRCAAATGAAAGCTGGGTGCGAATCTGGCTCTGCTGTCCTTCAGGGAACACATCGATAATACGGTTGATGGTCTGAAGCGCGTCGTTCGTGTGCAGTGTTGCGAAGGCCAAGTGCCCGGTTTCTGCCACGGTCAATGCGGAAAGAATAGTCTCCTGGTCCCGCATCTCCCCGATAAGAATGACATCCGGGTCCTGGCGCAACACGCGCCTGAGGGATGCCGTAAACGATTTGGTATCTGCATTTACCTCACGTTGGTTGATGACAGACATTTTGTGGGAGTGGAGGAACTCGATGGGATCTTCGATGGTGATAATATGGAGTGCTCGTTCCCGGTTGATCTTGTCGATGATGGCAGCCAGGGTAGTCGATTTACCGCTACCCGTGGGGCCGCATACCAGCACAAGGCCATAGGGTTTGTACGCGAATTCTGAAATGGATGCGGGAAGACCCAATTCATCAAAGGTTTTAATTTCATAAGGGATAGTACGAAACGCACCTACTACCGAACCGCGATCACGATAAACATTCAGACGAAATCGGCTTAAACCTTTAACACCGAAGGAGAGATCGCATTCCTTTTCCTCTTCGAATTCGGAGATCTGCTCTTCATTCATCACTGAATAAATGATGTCCTGCGTATCCTGTGGTGTGAGCACAGGATATCCATGCATGGGAGCGCATTCGCCGTTGAGACGCGCAACAGGCGGCGCACCTGCTACGATGTGGAGGTCGCTGCCGCCCAGTTCAATGAGCTTTACAAGCAGCTCCTTGATACCGATTTCAGTCGTTTCCTTGGTGTCCATATTTTATTCCCTTTTTAAGTTTTGTCGGCTGCGGTTACGCGCAGCACTTCTTCAAGTGTGGTTTGACCCTTAGCAGCTTTGGCAAGGGCATTTTGACGCAGCGTCCGCATGCCGCACTCGATAGCGGCTGACTTCAGCTGCGTTGATGAAGCGCGATTCAAGATCAAGGTCTCCAGATCCGGATAATTGTTCATGGCTTCAATAACGGCTACCCGGCCTTTATACCCTAGATCTTTACATTTACTGCAGCCGCGTCCACGAACGAATTCGGGCGCCTCTGTATAGGTATCGTCTCGCCACTGAACCTGACTCAATACTTCGTCGGGCACCTGTACGGATTCTTTGCAATCGGGACAAATTCGGCGTAGAAGACGCTGGGCCGCCGCGAGGGCTACAGAGGACTGCACCAGGAACGGTTCCAGATTCATATCGGTAAGACGTGTAAACACACTGGCAGCATCATTAGTATGTAACGTGCTGAGTACCAGGTGGCCCGTTAGGGCAGCCTTCACCGCCACGTCTGCTGTTTCTTCATCACGGATTTCCCCCACCATAATTATATCCGGATCCTGTCGGAGAATCTGGCGCAACGCCATGGCAAATGTAAACCCGATTTCAGACTTCGTTTGGACCTGATTGACCCCGAACAGTTCATATTCCACCGGGTCTTCAACGGTTACYAGGTTATCCGTGATGCTATTCAATTTRTGYAGTGCGCTATAGAGTGTGGTGGTTTTCCCGCTGCCGGTAGGGCCCGTCATCAGGATCATGCCGTACGGGAGCGCCAAGGCTTCCCGGAAGGCTGTCATAGGYTGATCTTCRAATCCGAGTTTRTCCAGATCRAGYGTGAGCGARCTTTTGTCGAGTACACGCATTACAATCTTTTCACCATAGTAGGTGGGGAGAATAGCTGTACGAAAATCAATTTCTCGACCCTTGAAGATGATGCGAAAGCGACCATCCTNNGGAAGCCGATGTTCTGCGATATCCAGGCAGGCCATAATTTTAATACGGGAAACCAGTGCAGGGAACACGCTTCGAGGGGGATTTTTTGTTTCTTCCAGTTTTCCATCGACGCGGTAGCGAACTCGAAGGACTTTCTCGAAAGGTTCAACGTGAATGTCACTGGCGCCTGCTTCCAGCGCGTTGATTAAAATCAAATTGACGAGTTTTATGACCGGTGCATCTTCCGCATCAGATTTCATTTGGGCGATATCGCCCATTTCATCCTGTTCTTTGACCGTTTCCAAACCATCGGCATCTGTATTGCCAATCAATTCGTCATACAGATCGGCACTCTGTTTTCCAACCCCATAGTGTTTTTCGATGGTTTCGTTCAGTTCGGACTGCAAAGCGACTACCGGTTCTATTTCGAAACTGGTAAGCATGCGCAGATCGTCCAGCGCCATAATATTCAACGGGTCTGCCATGGCCAGAGTAAGAACATCTCCTGTGACCGAAACAGGCAGCATCAGGTATTGTCGAGCCAGCGATTCGGGCACTTCGTCCAGAATATTCTGAGGTATATTGTAGTGGGCCACACGAATATGAGGGATGCCCAGTTGTTCACTCAAAGTAACAACCAGGTCTTCTTCACCCAGGTAGTCTTTGTTCACCAAAATAGAGGCGAGATTTCCCCCCTTTTGACGTTGCAGTTCCAGGCATTCCCGAAAATGTTCTTCCGTGATCATACCCTGCTCAATGAGTACATCCCCGAGCCGTTTTTTTGCTATTTTTGTTGCCACCTCTATACTCCTTGCTCGCTGCTACGCGGCTTCTTCTATACCCATTTCAGTTAAAATGGTATTGGTCAGTTCCGCACTAACCGGTACATTCTGTAGTTTTGACAGCGCCATAATCTTCGTTAGTGCGCCGACTAGCATTCTCACATCACTGGATACGCGCATGGCGATCATGGCAAAGACTTCGTCCGGTGTATCGAGATTACTCTGGGCTGCACTGTGTTTGAGGATCTCAATTCGAGTTTCCCATTCTGGCGGTTTTATTACAGATACCATTCCGCTGGCAAAGCGAGAAACCAGGCGTTGTTCCAGAAGCCCTAGCCTTTCAGGGGATTTATCTCCGGCAATAATAATTTGTCGACCCTGTTGATGCAGACCATTAAAGATGTGAAAAAACTCTTCCTGAGCCTCAATATGGCCGCCGAGAAATTGGATATCATCCAGAATGAGAATGTCCCAGTGAGAGTATTGCTCTCGAAATGCTTTGGTCGATTGAGTCTCTTGTGCTTCAAGAAGATGGTTGGCGAATCGGCTGGCGGAGATGTATCCTACGCGCACACCGCTATTTTGAGTGACGACATGGTTGCCGATGGCGTTTATGAGATGCGTTTTACCCAGACCCACTTTGCCGTACACGAACAACGGATTGAATGCACCTCCCGGTGACTCTGCTACGGCACACGCCGTCTTGTAGGCCACATCGTTGGTCTTGCCGGGAAAAAAATTCCTGAAGGAATACCCGGCGACAGGCATACCCGATTCCAGGGATTCCAATACGCGGGCATCCCTGTCATCTTTTTCCTGAAAATGCTGCGGGGCATGTTGGGCGATAGTGCCTACACTGTATCCCCGGTGCCGCAAGTCGGCGCGGGTATGTCGTCGCACGTCTTCCACTTCTCGATGCTTCAGCGACTCGTTGGATTCCACCATGCGGGTTACGGTGTCGGCGAGCATCCCTAGTTTCTGATCCATCTGGCTGAACATGGTCTGATATTCGACTTTAGTAGAATCAATCGGGGCTGGAACCTCTGAAGTGACAGATGGGTTCTGGCGCACAACGGGCGCTTCCGAAATGGTTGGTGTACCACTTTCCGGCGGGGTGTCGGTAAGACCAAGGGCATCCAATATTTCGGACTCTTCAGACAGTTGTGTAGGTGCCGGAGTGATATCAACTACGTTACTCTTTACTGTGGGTTTGCTGGTAAGGCCGAAATCTTCCACGGACATGGTGGTGGACTTTCCAGATTGATCGTTCCCGAACAACTTGTTGACCGTAGCCTCGTAATGCGGCCAGTCACAGAGAATTGGCTTGATGCGTAAATCAGGAAAGGCAGTTCGCAATGCTGTCAGAGTGGCGGCGTTGAGCGGATCGACCATGGCGACAGTAAGAATACGTCCCATCTTATCARTGGGCAGCACYTGATGTTTKCGAACCAACGGGGCAGGRATGATRCTTGCCACGTCGGGATCGATTTGGTAATCCAGAAGATTTAAGTGGGGAATTTTGCACTGTTTAATAAGCACCAGAGTAAGGGTTTGTTGATCTATATATTCCAGTTCGATAAGGGATTGACCGAGAAACCCGCCTTCAGCACGATGTTTCCGAAGGCCTTCCTCTAGCTGAGCCTCGGAAATGTGACCAGTCTGTACTAAAATAGTACCCAACATGGCACCTGGGTTCTGGAGAATATTATCATCCATATTCGGATAGGCAGGCGGAGCAGCTTCGTCTTGGACAGAGGGAGAAAGCGATGATTGCACTGGGGGCTTGGCGTGTACAGGCACTTCAGGCACATTCTTAGGCCGTTTGAGCATATATCCCCCTAATTTACTTCAATCCGGGCGTGCCTCAGAGGCATTTCTCCCGTTGTCAGGCATACCGATTTAGTCCGTAAGTAGTGCGTACATAAAGACTTCCCCAAATCGTATTGCAGACACCTTCATTTTACCATGCTTTTACGGAATTTGTCGGCCAGGGACCATTTTCGTCACTACGGGAAGATCAATGATAGTATGGAATTGTGACAAAATTGGGCACGTATTCGATATTTAATCGGGGCAGTTTGGACAGGTATAGTGTGTCCGATAAAGACGTAGGAGATGTATCGGCAATGGGTGTGGAAATCGAGCGAAAATTTCTGGTGAGTAGTGATCTTTGGCGGGAAGGCGCACGAAGCATGTCATGTGAGCAGGGATATCTGAGTTTTGGGCCTCCTGTGTCTGTGCGAGTACGGATCATGGGGGATAAAGCGACGCTGAATATCAAGCAGGCGGTTACGGCTATTGAACGCGCCGAATTCGAATATGCAATCCCGGTGGAAGAGGCTCGTGAATTGTTGGATACTGCCTGCATGGGCAGTCGGGTGCAGAAGGTACGCCATTATGTAGCGTATGCCGATCATACATGGGAAGTGGATGAATTTCTGGGCGACAATGCCGGGCTTGTAGTGGCTGAACTGGAATTGGCGACGGTGGAAGAGGAGTTTGTAAAGCCGCCCTGGATTGGGGAGGAAGTCTCCGGTGATCCCCGGTATCTGAACGCCAATCTGGCACAGACCCCCTTCATCAGTTGGTAGATATTGGGTAAGTATGCATCGGCCTGTGTGGTTATAGTATACTCTGCGACTGAACCTGCCGTACCTTTTCTGTTATGTCATTTGAAATTATAGGGAGAAGATAGCTGTGTTTGAATCACTGGAAATGGCCCCGCCGGATGCGATTATGGGGCTCACAGAAGCCTTTAAAAAAGACCCCAATCCGAATAAAATCAACCTGACTATCGGTGTTTACAAGGATGATACAGGCAACACGCCTATTTTCAGCGTGGTCAAAAAGGCAGAAGCTATCCTTCTGAAAGAGGAAAGCACCAAGAGTTATCTGTCTATTGAGGGCGCTGCGGACTATGGGCGGTGTGTACAGGACATGGTTTTTGGAGCAGACCATGCGATTCTGTCAGAGAATCGTGCTGTGACAGCTCATACCCCCGGCGGTACAGGGGCGTTACGTGTGGCGGCGGATTTTCTCAAGGAAATACGTCCCGATACCACCGTGTGGCTCAGCGGACCTACCTGGCCCAACCACCCCGGCATATTCAAAGCGGCGGGTCTGTCGATAAAAACGTATCCCTACTATGATGCAGCAAATCAGAGTCTCGATTTCGATGCACTCATGGGCGCATTGAAGCAGATACCGAAAGGCGATGTGGTGGTGCTGCATGGGTGTTGTCACAACCCCACGGGGATGGATCCGAATCAGCAGCAGTGGAGCGAAATAGCCACGGTCGCGGCGGAGCAAGGCTTCACCGTATTTTTCGATTTCGCGTATCAGGGATTAGCCGAGGGTCTGGAGGAAGATGCCCAGGGACTGCGACAGTTCTGTGGCGCAGGATGCGAACTTCTCGTCTCCAGCTCATTCTCTAAAAACTTCGGGTTGTACCGAGAACGCACTGGCGCATTAACCTTGGTGGCCAGTACATCCGATTCCGCGCAAGCAGCGTTAAGTCATCTGAAAAAAGTAATTCGTGCGAACTATTCTAACCCTCCATTTCATGGCGCGGCCATTGTAACTACGGTATTGTCGAGTCCGGCACTGCGCGAAGAGTGGGAATCGGAAGTGAGTGTTATGCGTGACCGCATCAACGGCATGCGGGAGAAATTAGTGGAAGCGCTGAAAGCCAAAGGCGTGAAGSAGRAWWKMKCMTKNNTTTSAMNGAANNNAYAGAACKSCMWSTYWWCRKKCTSTSGYMYGACGAAAGATCAGGTGGCGAGATTACGGGAAGACAATGCAATTTATATTGTGGGCAGCGGTCGTATCAATGTGGCGGCACTGACCGATGCAGATTTACAGCCCCTCTGCGATGCCATGGCGGCGGTGCTGGGCTAAATAGCTTTTCATAAATTCGGAGTGCACAACATAGCTGGTGTAGAGTTTTCGCTTGTTGGTTTAGAGGCGCAGGAGTGATTAGATTGCCGCGTCGACCTTTGGTTTCCTCGCAATGACATACTTTAATAGAGTCGATATTATCTTTATGATGTCATTGCGAACGAAGCGTAGCGAAGTGTGGCAATCTCATCACTCCGTGGACTTTCCTCGTTGAGAAAAACCGCCCGTGCATACTCTGTTTGTCTAAGCTATATGAAAACTTGCTGTCGCCGCTGACGATTTTTTCTCTCTGACTCGCATTGATGGGTTGGTGCTGGGTATACTCGGATACGTCTATGTTGGATAAAAACCTGCGAGGAGAGCCGGGGTGGTCTTGAAACTGATCCTGCTGGCAGCAGCCGGGGCATTGGGTACGCTGTCGCGTTATGGTTTAGGCGTGTTGGTGGAAAAATGGGCTGGCGGTCCATTTCCCTGGGGAGTATTCATCGTTAACATGCTGGGCTGCCTGTTATTCGGCCTGATATTCGAATTCACCAAATCCCGCGCCGACTGGGGGCCCGACGTGCAATTCATCGTACTCACCGGGTTCATGGGCGCGTTCACTACCTTCTCCACCTACGCTTTCCAAACCGGAGTGTTCCTGCGAGAGTCTCAATGGGGGCTGGCCATGGCGAACATTGCCGCGCAAAATGTGGTGGGCATCGCCTGTGTGTTTGCAGGTGTAGCCTTGGGCAGGGTTGTAGCGGGGTAGGATCGTCTGCGCCGAATTGTTACAATGACGCGATAAAATTAGGATTTACATTTTTATAATTTGATTAAATGCGAAAGGGCATTGATATGGCACCGCGCGAAGTGAGTATTCAAGATATACCCAACATGGTTGGTGAAGAGCTGGGGATTTCGGATTGGCATTTAGTATCGCARGAAGAAATYAATGCCTTTGCCGAGTGTACACACGATCACCAGTGGATTCATTTGGATGTAGAACGGGCCAAAGCGGAATCTCCTTATGGCGGTACCATCGCACAYGGGTAYTACACMYTRTCCCTYATGCCGTATCTCATGGCGCAGATMTGGAAACTTACCGGRGCAAAGATGGGRGTGAATTACGGCCTGAATAAGATGCGATTTCCGGCACCGGTGCTGGTGGGGGCGAAAGTTCGTGCCCGGGCTACCTTGAGAGAGGTAAAAGAAATTAAAGGCGGCTATCAATATGTGGTGGAAGCAATAATCGAAGCAGAAAATAGCGAAAAGCCCTCGGTTGCCCTGGAAGCTATTTTTCGTACCTATACCTGATTCYTGAAGGAGACGTWTCGCGAGGRRTAGYCTCAAAYCCTCGCKCCATTTTTTATGTCTGATGAYCCYTTATATATTAAGCTGCTCGATAAGCTGGGAGTGAATACCACCCGGCTCAAGTGGGGTATGTATAAGCGAGAAGAAAAGGCTCGTCAGGTTTTGCAGGGCAACGCTACCCCCTCGGGGTTCCAATGGTTTAAGTATCCCCACAAGACCTGTCCGCATTGTGGCGCTATCAATGATAAAGAAGCTCGAGTTTGCGGGTCATGTGGTCAACATGTTCCATCCATGCTGGGCTATCGCATTGGACGGGCTTTTCAGACTGTGCTGCCTCAGGATAAACCCGTTGTCACCTCTGGATTCCTGGGACTCATCATCCTGTTTTTCGTCATACAGATATCCCTTCAGGGATTTTCCATGCGTACCGTGATGGGGGTGGATGGCAGGATTTCGTTACTAATGGGATCGTTTCGCGGCGATGTGGTAGAAGCACTGGGACATTATTGGCGGTTCATGTCCTTCGGGCTGCTCCACGGCGGCCTGCTTCATATCGGCATGAACGGGTATGTAATGAATCAGATCGGTGCCATCATCGAAATGCGCACATCCAAGTCGCGCATGATTGTACTCATCACCTTGACCCAGGTAAGCTCCGCCCTGGCTTGTTTTATCTGGTACTGGAAAATTAACGAGTCCGCTATTTCGGTAGTAGGGGCATCGGGTTGGTTATTTGGATTGATTGGTTACGGCATCGTCCATTTTCATCAGTCCGGCCTGAATTCCATGCGAGACCAGCTCATCAAGTGGACCGGGATTATGCTGCTCATCGGTTTCGTCATCCCTATCATCAGCAACACGGGACATGTAGGCGGTCTATTGGGCGGAATGGCTGTTGCCTTGCTGCCCAGCGATAGCCGGAATAATCGTCAGCAGTTGGATCGTATCTGGACCGTGGCGGCATGGATCTGCGTGGCCGTCTGGTTGATAACTATCGTCTTCATGTTCAAGTCTGTGATGATTCACTGGGAAGACATTCAGGGAATTAAACGGTCATTGGGATGATCATCCACCTTCCACGTCGTGACCCGCTTCTTTCCATCCGCCGAAGCCGCCGTCCATGGAGATCACATTGGTGTAGCCCATCTGCTGGAGGTTGTCTGCCGATAACGCTGACCGATATCCACCGCCGCAGTAGAGGATAATTTCCGTATTGGTATCCGGTACGGCTTTCTCAATGTCCCGTTCAATAACGCCTTTGCCCAGATGGATGGCAGACGGCAGATGGCCTCGGGCCCACTCGCTTTCCTCCCGCACATCCACCAACTGAAAGGCGTGGCCTTTCTCCAGTTTGTCCGCCACATCCTGTACGGTACATTCCTGTACTTTGGCTTTAGCCGCGTTGACAATCGCGAGAAATCGTTCATTGTGCTGCATAGGAAATAGTCCTTTTCTGAAGTATTACATCAGTGGCTATGGTAGCAGGTTGCGCGGCGGTTATAAATTCCACATACTTATTCGTTTTAGGGGTATGAATGGAGATTTCGCGATGCGATTATGGTGTGTTTCATTACTGCTGGTCATTTCTTTCACGGCGGTATCGAGAGATGTTGCTGCGAAGACGTGGACCGTCAACCCGGGGCAGTCTATCCAGGCCAAGATCGAGGGTGCTGCTCCTGGCGATACGATTCAAATCCTTCCTGGAGTGTATAACGAATCTATCACTATCGCCAAAGATGGTCTGATTTTGATAGGACTGGAGTATGAGGGGGAATACGCCGTCCTGAATGGAAAAAACGAAGGCGGGGGATTATTGGAAACAGCCGTGAGGGTAAAAGCAAAAAACATTCGGCTGGAGAACCTGCACATTGAGAATTATTCGAAGGGCGGCATCACTGCCACATCGGCAGATGGATTACACATCAACGGTGGACGCATAGCCCGCTCCGGCGAAAGCGCTATTACCGTGAAAAATTCACGCAGTGTCCATATAGAGCGATGTATCGTTCGCGACGCAACCCAGGCAGGTATATCAATCGAAAACGCCCAGGAAATTCGCTTGGTTTCCCTTGAGGTGTACAGCAATCGTGTGGGATTGGTGATTGCCGATTGTTTGAACGTGAGCATATTTGACATCTCCGTACATCACAATAGTATCGGCATTATCCTGGGTGCGGAGAAACCGGAGGGCGATGAGGGCACCAACGCGGATCATCTTTCCATCACACATAGTCGTATCGTGGGGAATGGTCTGAAAAAAGATGAAATTAAAATTCCTACAGGCTTAGACGTGATACCCGTTATTGTGGGAGGCGTGGGAATTCACATCTTCGGATACGATCATGTGGAGATAGCCCACTGCTACATAGAATCGAATGGTACTTACGGCATCATGGTGGGACGTAGTCCCGGTGATGACGGGAAAATCTTGGCCAGCCATACCTATATTCATCATAACCGCTACGATAATAACGGTACTCGTCCAGTCGAAGATTTTAAGGATGTCTACCCTGAAATCCCGCCAGGCGACATATATTGGGATGGCACCGGTGAGCGGAATCAGTTTCAGGAGACGGGCGAACTCAAAACGTGGCCTGAAAATCTTATTGTGGAGCAAGGGGGAGTGCATACAGAGGTTATCCATTTCCTGTAATGCGATAATTGCAAAAGGCAGGCAGATTTGCGTAAATTGCGGTATAATAGAGTGTGTTACAATAAAAATCGGATGTGCATTTGATGAAGAAGGCGCACTTTTATTACCAGTGCAGAACTGTTTTTATCACGGAGATTTACATGTTTGGGAGATTCGGGGGAATTACCGCAGTTGTAGTGATACTTTCTCTGATCGGGAGCATCAGCTTTGCTCAAGCACCCGATCCTGAAGTGCTGGCACGAATTGAAGGGCCGCTGGTACCCGGTGCGGATGATACTACTGGGATGACCCTGCAGGAACTTATGAAAAACTACAAGGTTCCTGGGCTGAGTGTGGCGGTGTTTCGTGATTACAAACTGGAGTGGGTGAAGACCTACGGAGTTAAGGATGTAGAATCCGGGGAACCCATAACACCAGATACCATGTTCCAGGCTGGTTCGCTTAGTAAGTGTGTAACAGCCATTGCCACGGTACATGCGGTTGAAGATGGATTATTTTCTTTGGATGATCCTATCAACTCCATTTTGACGACGTGGGAATTGCCGGAAAACGACTACACCGCTATTCGGGCGGTTACACCGCGTATGCTCTTGAGTCACACGGCAGGAACGTCCGTGAGTCATTTGAGAGGATATGCTCCCAACGAATTTTTGCCCACCACCCTTCAGATCCTGGAGGGGGGGCGACGCTCCAACACGCGTAAAGTTGTAGTAGAGCGGGAGCCATTGTCGAAATACAACTATTCATCGGGCGGAATGACCGTAGTTGAATTGGCATTGGAAGATGCTACTGGGAATTCCTATCCAGACATTATCGAAGAATATATTTTTAGTCCTGCCGGGATGAAACAAAGCACACTAAATAATCCATTAGATCCTTCCGAAGAATCACGGGCGGCATACGGGCATAACTCCAAAGGCGAGCGTATGGAGTTTAAGTACAAATTGTATCCTGAGCTGGCAGCTGGGGGTATGTGGACTACAGCAACGGATATGGCACTGTTAGCGGTTGATATCCAAAAATCCTTTCGAGATGGATCTGGTAACATTCTGAACAAGAAAGCCGCCGAAGAGCTGAGCTACAGACCTATTTTATCAGTAAGCCCAACAGAGCTTTCTTCTTCATTTTCATTATCATACAATTTGTGTGAATACTCTGAACTCTACCGAAATAAAGCTCCATTAGTCGTTTTTACTTCAAGATAAGGAGGTGAT
>NVWG01000052.1 GCA_002746185.1 Candidatus Hydrogenedentota bacterium | reverse complement strand
ATCCATCATTTCGCTACTGTTGAATTATTATCCTGAAAAAACACAAACCGATTCCAAAGCACCCAAAATATCCGAGTATGCATATGGGGAAGCAGATTCCGTGCTACATCGAAGTATGCTTGTGCGCTGCTTCAATATAGCTTTCCTCATCAAGGGGGACAGTATGATCGCAGCGCGAACATGAAGAAGGGCTGCTTCGGCATTCTTGTGCCAGATTGAAACACCCCAACATCCTTACCAAATTGACGGCAAGCGCATTCGCCCCTATGTACTGTACTTCACAATGGTAATTGGTGAGTTTTGAATGAAAATAGGGGGTATTTCTACTCTACGAACTCAGTAATAATGTGCTTAAACTTGTTAATTGGTATCAAATACGGATAATGAAAAGAACAAGATATGGCGAATAGAAAATACAAGACGGGTGACATGGTTCAACTGATATCGGGAGGGCCTTACATGACAGTGGCGGATTATTATGAAGATCGGCTGGCCATGCAGCGGAGTATTGTGTCTGCTCTCATTTATCCTTGCTTTCTGCTTACGGCGGCGTGGTTTATTGGGTCGTTCACCTACGGCATCATCAACGTAGCCCTGAGCGGATTTACGGGCAACGGCGGTGGCGGCGGTATTCAGGGAATTCAGGAATACATCGGCGTCTACATAGGATTTCAGATCAAAGCCATGACGGTTTTAGCCTTGTTCATCGTCATAGCGCTTCTGCTTTCAAAATTGGGACTTCTGCGTTGGGTGACTGGGATCGTTTCTACATTTGTCTGGCCGTTTTCTACGGTGACGCGTAAATTCGGGATGGCGCGGTTTTTTCGGAGCTTGTCCCTCATGCTCAGCAGCGGACTGAATGTGGTGCATTCCATTAAAAAATCGGCGGAGGTGACGGGGAATCCCTATATTGAACGAGACCTCCTTCAGGCAATACCGCATGTACAGAATGGCGCTACCCTGGTGGAGGCTTTCGCTGATTCGCGCCTTATGACCCCCTTGGCTCGGGAGATGCTCGCTATCGGTGAAGTGTCCGGCAAGCTGGATGAACAATTGAATAAGGCGGCACAATACCACTTTAATGATGCCAATGAAGCCTTGAAGCGCGCTGTTCAGATTCTAACCTATATGATGATGACGGGCATATTCTTATTGGTAGGTGCCCTCGTGGTATACTTCTGGGTCAAATTGTATGGAGGAATGATGGATGGATTGGGAATCTGAAAAAGATCTGGTGCTGGAGAAAGAACCTCGAGATTGGGGGAAACTTATCTGGCCGGGTGTTATCGGTGTATTTATTGTCATGATAGTGGCGTTGGCGTTGCAGCCAAATGAACGAGTTGCCGTTTCTCAGGTAAGAGTCAAGCAAATACTCATCCAGGCGAATGTGGGCGATCCGGCAAGTAAAGAGGCTGCTATGGAAACCGTTACTGAAGTCCTCGCTTTATTGGAAGAGGGAAAAAGTTTCGAATCTCTGGCTAAAAAATGGTCTCAAGATCCTGCTTCGGCCAGCAGCGGTGGTTCTTTGGGTTGGGTGGAGCGCGAAGAATTGGTTATCCCTATTGATAATTATATTTGGACTGGACCTATTGGGGTCATAAGCGATCCCATCGAGACGTCTTTTGGTCTACATTTGGTACTCATAGTGGATCGCAAAATTACCGAATCTGAATTATACGAACGGGAGCTGCAGGAACGGGTTGGTAGTAAAGGCATCACCTCTCAATAATCAATAAATTTTAACGGCCTTGGGGAATACGAGGCCTGGAGTAAATCGTACGTGAATCCGTTTGAACCTTTGCAGGCTCCTATTCTTGCGACATTTGATGGGCTTACCGAAGAGGACTTGTTGTTTGGTCCATCCCCAAAGCTCGAATTGGGTGATGTGGCTTTGGGTACGTTCAAGGCAGCCAAGAAACTGGGAATGAAGCCTCCGGAATGTGCTCAAGCTATTCTGGCGCAGGTTACGTTTGGCTCTCAGGTTCTTTCCGTCCAGGCGACGGGACCCTACCTGAATTTTAAACTCGACCGAGGGGTTATTGCACAACCTGTCCTCTCTGTCATTTTGGACGAAGCGGGGGAGTACGGGTCCAATCATAGTGGTCGTGATACGCGTATGCTTATCGAGCATACCAGCATCAATCCCAATGCCAGTCCACATGTAGGCCGGGCGCGTAATGCCATGT
The DNA here is from genome assembly GCA_002746185.1 of Candidatus Hydrogenedentota bacterium. GTDB lineage: Bacteria > Hydrogenedentota > Hydrogenedentia > Hydrogenedentales. Next base: position 23,304 of record NVWG01000052.1, on the reverse strand, counting down.
ATGGCGACACGCTTGTGCGTCTGTTTCGTTTCGAAGATTATGATGTGGATGTTCATTATTATGTGAATGATATTGGTCGGCAGATTGGGCTTTTGGCGTTGTTTGTGGACGACATAGAAAGCATGACCTTCGATGGTGTGCTGCAAGCGTATGTGGATGCGAACCAGAAAGCGGAGGATGACCCTGAATTTGCCAAGCAGGGATATGAAATGCTTGCGAAGATGGAAGAGGGGGACCCGGAGGTTGCAAAGAAGTTTCACGACCTTACGGACCTGTGCCTTAAAGGGCAAACCGATGTGCTGGCTCGTCTGGGTATTCATTATGATCAGTTTGATAGGGAATCAAAATACCTGAAAGATCCTCGTCTGGATACTGTTGTTGCCGCATTGGAAGAAAAAGGCGCTGTCTTTACGGATGAGGATGAGCGGCTTGTGGTGGACCTGTCTAAGATTGGGCATGAACGGGACGAAGGGCGTTTCTTTGTTCTCAAACGTGCAAATGGCAGTTCTATGTATGGGTTCCGTGATCTGGCCTACACTATCGACAAGATGGAGCAGGGTGCTGATGTGAATCTTCAGGTGCTGGGTGAAGATCATAAGCTTTATGCCGAGCAGTTGAACCTGATTCTTAAAGCAGCGGGAAAGACTTCGCCGGAAACGATTTATTATGCATATATTTTGTTGAAAGACGGCAAGATGTCTACGCGTCAGGGTAAAGTTGTTTTACTCGCCGATTTTCTCGATGAGGCGGCATCCCGTGCTGGTGAAAAGGTAGAAACCCAATGCGCTGACTTGCCGGAAGCAGAACGAAAGGCCATTGCGGAGAAAGTCGCTATAGCGGCTGTGCGTTTCGCTATCCTAAAAGTGAATCCCAATAAGAATGTGATTTTCGATTGGGAAAGTAGTCTGTCTTTCAATGGAGACACCGGACCTTATGTACAATATTCCTGTGCGCGGATCAATTCTATCCTGCGTAAATATGATGGTCCAGTAGATTGTGCGGTGGACTCCGAATTTCCCCTGACGCAGGATGCCGAATGGGCGTTGGTCATGAAGCTGGCGGAATTTCCTGCTGTCGTGGCCGCTGCGGTTGAAAATCGCAATGTAGCACCCATCGGACAATACGCCCTGGAAACGGCCCGACTGTTTACCACGTTCTATCATGATTGCCCGGTGCTGATTGCTGAAACCCCGGCTCTCATTCGCGCTCGTATCCAGCTATGCCGCGCTACTCTCCAGACCCAAACCAATGCGCTGTCCATACTTGGTATTGATGCTTTGGAGCGGATGTAAGGTCGCGTGACTTTCCGTAGGTTCGTTTTACCTATTGGCCTGCATCATCTATTCGTTGTTGTATCACTTCGCAAATTCGTGTGTCCACGCCTAGCGGTTTGGTGATGCGGTAGGGTATGAGGGGATATAGCGCTGCTGCTTCTTCGGCTAATCGTGGGATGTCTGATGTGCTGTGTCTGCCTGGTGCAAGGAAGTAGGGGTGGATGATGATTTCGGTGGCTCCTTGCTCGACACATGCCGCGTAGGCTTCGGCTAATGTTGGGTCTGCCAGTTCCATGTGGGCGGGTTCTACAATTCGCGCTCCGGATGTTTTTTGGAACAGGGACACCACTTCCAGGAGCTGGGCATTGGCGGCAGTGCGTTTTGAGCCGTGGTCGATTAGTATTATGCCTGTTATATCAGAGATCATTATTTTTTATCCGCAGATTACGCTGATGACACAGATGAGTTTTTGTTGTTGGACCAGATCATGCGCTTATATTCGAGTTTTGTAGCACCAAAATTCAATAGAAGTCCTGTTTGAATGGATGAGGCCTTTAGATAATTGATAACCTGGGATTCTTCTAAAGTGCTTAATTTTGATAAAGCTTTGAGTTCTACAATAACAGAATCAAAGCAAATGAAGTCTGCACGATAGGTTTGTTGTAACTTTTTTTCTTTATAAGTGATGTTGATTTCAACTTCGCTTTGAAAAGGGATGTTTCTAAATCGAAATTCTTCCTGTAGAGCTTCATGATAGACTGCTTCAAGAAATCCACAACCCAATTGAGTATGAACTTCCATCGCCGCACCAATGATTTGATATGTCAATGGGTCATCTGGCATCTAGATTCACATTCCTTTTAGATCAAATTTTTTCATCTGTGCCATCAGCGAAATCTGCGGATGAAAATGGTTTAATCAGAGGGTCCGATCATTTTGCTGGGGTCCACGGCTTTTTTGAATTCTTCTTCGGTGAGAAACCCGAGATTTACAGCTTCGTCCAGGAGGGTGGTGCCGTTTGCGTAGGCTGTCTTGGCGATCTTTGCCGCGTTGTCGTAGCCGATGGTGCTGTTCAGTGCGGTTACGAGCATGAGCGATTTATGGAGTAGTTCGTCGATACGTTCTTTGTTGGGTTCGATACCTACTGCGCAGTGGTCGTTGAAGGAGAGGCAGGCATCGCCCATGAGACGAATGGATTGGAGGACGTTGTAGATGATGACGGGTTTGAATACGTTCAATTCAAAATGACCTGTGGCGCCTGCGATATTCACAGCCGCGTCGTTTCCTATTACTTGTGCTGCCACCATGGTCATGGCTTCGCATTGGGTGGGATTTACTTTGCCGGGCATGATGGAGGAGCCGGGTTCGTTKGCGGGGATGATGATTTCGCCTAATCCGCATCGAGGTCCGCTGGCGAGGAATCGTATATCGTTGGCGATTTTCATCAGACTGCCTGCCACGGTTTTGAGTGCGCCGTGGGTCATTACCATGGCATCGTGGGCCGCTAACGCCTCAAACTTGTTGGGGGCGGTTTGAAATTCCAGSCCSGAAATTTCAGWTATCTTTTTTGCCGCCAGMACGTCGTASCCTTTTTTYGTATTCAGRCCGGTACCCACGGCTGTGCCGCCCAGAGCGAGCTCGCGTAATCGAGGCAGCGTCAATTCTACGCGCTCAATGCCGTTGGTCAGTTGTTGTACATAGCCCGAGAATTCCTGACCCAGTGTTAGCGGGGTGGCATCCATCAGGTGTGTGCGCCCGATTTTGATGATATCCTCGAATGCGGCGACTTTCTCTGCCAACGTATCGCGTAACAGCGCCAGATTTACAATCAAATGACGTTCAATCTGTTCTACTGCGGCGATACTCATGCCTGTGGGGAAAGTGTCATTGGAGGATTGGGACATGTTCACATGGTCGTTGGGATGAACCGGGTCTTTGCTGCCCAGTTCACCGCCCAGCATCTCGATAGCCCGGTTTGAAATGACTTCATTGGTATTCATGTTGGTCTGTGTGCCGGAACCGGTCTGCCAGATAACCAGCGGAAAGTGATCATNCAGTTTGCCCGCGATGACCTCATCCGCCGCGTCTTCAATGGCCCCGCAGATGCGATCATCCATGAGGCCCAGATCGCGATTTGCCTGGGCGGCGGCTTTTTTCAGAATGCCCAGTCCTCGAATCAGTTCGCGAGGCATGCGTTCTTCGCCTATCTTGAAATTTTCCAGAGACCGGGCGGTCTGGCAGCCGTAATAGCGATCCGCAGGAACCTGCATTTCGCCCATGGTGTCGGTTTCGATACGGTATTCCACAAATATTCTCCTTCAATAAAGATTGGATTAGATGGTGCAGGTGCTTCTTAATTATGAATAGTGGATTGTAAAACTAAATACCGAAACGAGCCAATGCGTCCATGACTTGGCCAACCGTTTCTGTCAATTTAGGATGTTCCTCTTCAAAATCCTGGGCTGCTTCTTTTACTCGATCCAGTAATGTTTCGCCTTCCGGCTCTTTGCCTTGATCCGACATGAGTTTTCGAATGTCGTCTTCAATTTGATCCAGTAAAGCGCGACTTTTATCGTCCAGCGAATCTGCCTCTTGCAGCGATTCATGTAAGGACGTTAGTTTCTTATATAATTCTTCCTGGGGCATGGGAGCCTCTCCTTTTATTTTTTTTGACCGAATGTTGTACTACGAAACGGGATCGGATTCGCAGTCTCCGCGTTGACGAACTGGGCAGGTGTCGCAATTAAGTAAATCGCCGTCGGGGCTCCAGATTTCTTCTCCGCCACAACTTCCGCGCAGGCATTGTCCTTTAAAGATTACTCCTATTGACATCACCAGGACGGCAATACCAAACGCGGCTAATGTGAATACAAAGATTTGCATGCTACTAGTATACCCCTCTCCAAATACAGGATGCATCTATGGTCTAGTTGAATATAACTTGACTGGGCTGTGACGGCTTGGTATTTTTCTATTTTGGTACATTTTGTAATTGAAAATAAGGAATTCTAATGAGTGAATCTAATGAAGTGAAAGTAGCCATGATCATGGGAAGCTCCAATGACTGGGATGTTATGAGTCCTGGGGCGGATATTCTTGGAGATTTCGGTGTACCTTATGAATGTCGTGTTCTCTCGGCTCATCGGACACCGGAGGAATTGGTGGCATATATGAAAGATGCAGAATCCCGAGGTTGTCAGGTGTTTATCGGGGGTGCAGGCGGCGCGGCTCACTTGGCCGGGGTTATTGCTTCCAAAACGCTGARACCGGTGCTGGGTGTTCCTATTCCCAGTGTGCTGCAAGGTCTGGATTCTCTWTTATCGACGGTTCAGATGCCCAGCGGAATCCCGGTCGGCACGTTGGCTATYGGTAAAGCYGGTGCGACCAACGCSGCATTRTTGGCTATATCCATTCTGGGTACAGCTGACCCTGCTTATTTGGAGCAAATCGCAGCATATCGCCAGAAACGTGCGGATAAGATACTGGCGGAAGAATTGCCAGTGAATAAAGGGGCTATGGGATTTAAGAAGGGCTAATATCGCATCAGATAAGTAAACAGCTTTTGAATATATTTTATCTACAAATGGAAAAGAGACGGGACGTTCACAGTGGATTGCCCATGAAGGTGTACCATGCTGGAAGTGGAAATATTGGGTGTAAGGGATGGGCCTCATCATCCCATTGTCTTGCTTCGTAATGAAGATAGAGTTCTCCACATTGTGGTGGGTATCCCGGAAGCCCATGCAATTCAGATAGGGATCATGGAAGAGAAAATGGGGCGACCCATGACCCATGACCTGATCACCAATATTTTGGCGGGTTTACGGGGGGAATTGGTCTCTGTAACCATATATAAGTTGGAAAATGATACTTTTTTTGCACATTTGAATATCGAACAAAAGACTCCGGATGGGGCATTGGAGCAGATTTTACGGGTAGATTCACGTCCCAGCGACGGGATTGCCATTGCGGTACGCCATAATTGCCCTATATATGTTGCGAAAGAAGTGATGGATATAGCGGCTAAGGATGTGGATATTTCTGGAGGGGAAGAAGAATCAGACTGGGACGGGAACTGGGGGAGTTAATCGTTCCATTTTGGACTTTAATATACAGGGTTTACTGATAACCGAAGTAATGTCAGATAGTTCTTGACAAGGGTTATCCTGTTTTAGTATTCTCTCTCATTGTCCCGATTTGACAAGACGGGGGAGGTGTGTCCCCCGCATGGTAAGCAACCGCGAGTAATCACTATCTTTTGTGCATACTGGTGTCTAACTGTCACTCTTGAGTCGAATTTCTAACGTCAATTTGAAGGGGAGCTGTGCATGGCTGTAGCGTCCAATGGCCCGATTAACCGACCTTCTTTGGGTGTAATCGACGATCCCGTCGAACTCCCAAACTTGATCAGTATCCAAACTAAATCCTACGGCAATTTTTTGCAGTGGGATATACCGCCCGATGAGCGTAGAAGCGTGGGCATGCAGGAAGTCTTCAATGATGTATTTCCTATTGCTTCGCCGGATGGTATGACCCGGTTGGAATTTGTGAACTACTCGTTCACTCCTCCCAAGTACACCGTGCAGGAATGTCAGATTCGCGGCGTTACGTATGCGGCTTCCATGAAAGCGTTGCTTCGTCTTGTGCGTCTTGAAGAAGCTGCTGATGGTGGCGAAGCCCGGGAAAAACTGATGATCGAGCAGGAAGTTTTTCTGGGCGATCTTCCCGTCATGACGACGACGGGTACGTTCATCATCAATGGTGCCGAGCGTGTCATCGTGAGTCAGCTGCATAAATCTCCGGGTGTATCATTTGAGACCAAGACGCACCAAAACGGGAAGAAGCTTTTGTCTGCTCGTGTCATTCCTTATCGGGGTGCATGGCTGGAATTTGAGTACGACATTAACGATATTCTGTGGCTCACCATAGATAGACGTTCGCGTCTTCTGGCCACGACCTTCCTTAAATGTTTTGAATATGTAGAGCGGGAAGATATTCTCGAACTTTTCTACCGGAAAGATAAAGTCGCTCTGGGTCGGACGAAAGTCAAAATCGGCACCRAATCACATGAGCCGGAAGATTTAGTAGGTCGGTTTATTGCTGTTGATGTAATCGATTCGGAAACGGGCGAGATTCTGGCTGAAGCAGGCGATATATTGACGGATGTAACCGTTGAAAAGCTCATGAACAGTCCTATCAAAGATATCGAGACGCTGAATAAAGAAGATACGGAYTTGGACTGYACTATCGCGAATACGACGCGGATGGATCAGACTACGTGCATTGAAGATGCGTATCGTGAAGTATATGCCCGGATTCGTCCAGGCGATCCGGCTACAGACACTACGACACGCAATTTTTTCCAGCGTTTGTTTTACGATCCCAGCCGTTATGATTTTGCTCCGGTAGGGCGTTATAAAATTAACCGTAAACTTGGGTTGTCGGTGGATCAGGAAAATAAAACCCTGACCAAGGAAGACGTGGTCGCGACGCTCCAGTATCTTGTGAAGCTTCGCAATGGCGAAGGTGTACTGGATGACATTGACCATTTGGGAAATCGTCGGGTACGCGCGGTGGGTGAGCTGCTGGCCAACCAGGTTCGCATTGGACTGGTTCGCATGGAGCGCACGGTGCGGGAGCGTATGAATTTCCGTGACGAAGAACAATTAACTCCTCAGACTTTGGTGAACCCTAAGCCTGTGAGTGCGGTCATTAAAGATTTCTTTGGACGCAGCCAGCTATCTCACTTTATGGACCAAATCAATCCGTTGGCGGAGTTGACCCATAAACGTCGTTTAAGCGCACTGGGACCTGGCGGTTTGAGCCGTGAACGTGCGGGCTTTGAAGTGCGTGACGTACACCCTACACACTACGGACGAATTTGCCCTATCGAAACTCCGGAAGGCCCGAACATCGGTCTCATGGCTTCGTTGGCTACGTTCTCCTATTTGAATGATTATGGTTTCCTGGAAACCCCTTATCGTAAAGTGGGTAATGGTCGAGTCAGTAATGATATTGAGTATCTGTCCGCCTACGACGAAGACAATTATGTTATAGCTCAAGCCAATGCGTCGCTGGATAAGAATAATCGATTCTCGAGCCGTACCGTGTTGTCACGGCACCGGGGCGATTTCCCTCAGGCCGATCCTAAAGGCGTGGATTACATGGATATTTCGCCTAAGCAGATGGTGAGTGTGGCTGCTGCATTGATTCCTTTCCTGGAGCACGACGATGCTAACCGCGCGCTCATGGGATCGAACATGCAACGTCAGGCTGTACCTTTGCTGCGTACTGACTCTCCTCTTGTAGGTACGGGGCTGGAGCATGTGGTGGCGAAGAACGCTGGTACGGTGGTATGTGCTGATCGTGACGGTACGGTGGAATATGCTGACAGCGAAACCATACGCGTTAAAATTACGGGTAAATTAAAGAAAGACGATAACCCGTTCCGTTCTGTTGCAGATGAGTATACCCTTAAAAAATATGTCCGCTCGAATCAGAACACTTGTATTAACCAACGTCCCATTGTGCGTACAGGGGACAAGGTGAAAGCGGGTGATATTATTGCTGACGGTCCTGCTACGGATAACGGCGAACTGGCTCTGGGTAAAAACGTGTTGTGCGGATTCCTGGCATGGGAAGGGTACAACTACGAAGACGCTATTCTGTTGAGTGAAGACTTGGTTAAGGGTGATGTATTTACCTCTATTCATGTGCAGGTATTTGATATTGAAGCTCGCGATACTAAATTGGGTCCGGAAGAAATCACTCGTGACATCCCCAATGTGAGCGAAGAGGCGTTACGCCATTTGAACGAAGAAGGTGTGGCTAAAATCGGTTCTAAAGTTAAGCATGGCGATATCCTTGTAGGTAAAGTGACGCCTAAAGGGGAAACCGAGCTGGCTCCGGAAGAAAAACTCCTTCGTGCCATTTTCGGTGAAAAAGCTGAAGACGTGCGCGATGCTTCGTTGAATGTATCGCCWGGTGTGAACGGAGTTGTGGTGGATGTGCGGGTTAGCAGTCGCCGTGACAAGTCGCTGGATGCAACGACGAAGAGCGCGTTGAATGCGGAAGTCACCAAGCTGAAAAAAGACTATGACGAGCGCATTACTGAAGTTCGTCGGTCTTTCGTGGAATTGGTTCGTGATGATCTAATTGGACTTAAAATCGGTGCCAGCGTCATTGATCACAAGAGCGGCGAATTGGCTCTTGAAAAGGGTAAACGCCTGAAAGTATCGCAACTGGACAATGTTGATTTCGGTGTATTGGCTCGTCTGGATATCGAAAACAAACCATTGCAGCGTAAATTTACGCGTATAGTAAATATGGCCGCCATGGAAGAAGCAAAACTTATTGCCTTCCGTGATCAGGAAATAAATAACCTGCGTAAAGGCGATGATCTCCCACCGGGAGTTATCAAACATGTGAAGGTGTATGTTGCCACGAAGCGTCGCATGTCTGTTGGCGACAAGATGGCAGGCCGTCACGGAAATAAGGGTGTGGTTGCCAAGATTCTTCCTCGTGAAGATATGCCCTTCCTGCCGGATGGAACTCCGTTGCAGATATTGTTGAATCCCCTTGGTGTACCGTCGCGTATGAATGTAGGACAATTACTGGAAACGCATCTTGGATGGGCGGCTCAAATACTGGGCATTAAAGTGATTACGCCTGTATTCAGCGGGGTTACAGAGGAATCCATGCATTCCTATATTGATGAAGCCGGTGTGCCCCGATCCGGTAAAATTAAGCTGCGTGATGGGCGATCCGGTCGCGAACTGAATCAGGATACGTGTGTAGGTCAGATTTACATGTTGAAACTGAATCACCTGGTTGATGATAAAATTCATGCTCGTGCTATCGGACCCTATTCTCTGGTTACGCAGCAGCCTCTGGGCGGTAAAGCTCAGTTCGGCGGGCAGCGTTTCGGGGAAATGGAAGTGTGGGCGTTGCAGGCTTATGGTGCTGCATACACGCTGCAAGAATTGCTCACCATTAAATCGGATGACATTCAGGGTCGTACCAAGGCCTATGAAGCTATCGTTAAGGGTGAACGCGAAGTAGAGCCTGGCACTCCTGAATCGTTCAATGTGCTTGTGCGTGAAATGCAAAGTTTATGCCTGGACATCGTAAAGTTAGTGAAAGTCGATACGGTGTTAGATGTGGAAGTTGATGAAGAAGAAAAAGAGACGGAGGAATAGAACTTGTCTAAATTTCTGCCTACAACCGGCGATCGTTTTGATGCCCTCCAAATTAAATTAGCATCTCCTGAGGAGCTGCTCAAGTGGTCTTGTGGTGAAGTAAAGAAACCCGAGACTATCAACTACCGTACATTTAAGCCGGAGAAAGACGGCTTGTTCTGCGAACGGATTTTCGGTCCTGTTAAGGATTGGGAATGCGGCTGCGGTAAATACAAAAAAGTTAAGCACCGCGGAATCACTTGTGATCGATGCAGTGTGGARRTYAYKKWRWSYAARGTSCGSMGMGAACGCMTSGGCMRTATYRAGCTYGSCNGTSCCNGTGRCGCATATYTGGTWTTTCAAGNSKWCTNCCCAGYYGWATCGGGMATMTKCTSGAYWTSWSYMTCMRMGMWCTKGAACGGGTCATCTATTTCGAAAATTATATCGTTATCGATGCGGGGGAGACTGGTCTGGAAAAAATGCAGACCCTCACCGAAGATGAATATCAGGATGCCCGCCAGGAATTTGGTAAAGAAGCCTTCGTTGCTAAAATGGGTGCTGAAGCTATCCGGGTATTGCTGGAAGAAATTGATCTGGATTTGCTCAGTGAAGAGCTGCATACTCAGTTTAAGACTACGAACTCTATTCAAAGTCGGACCAAAGCCATTAAGCGGCTGAAAGTCGTGGAAGCTCTTCGTAAATCGGGAAATAACCCGGTATGGATGGTGTTGGATGTGGTTCCGGTTATACCCCCGGATTTACGTCCCCTCGTTCCGCTGGAAGGCGGACGTTATGCCACCAGTGACTTGAATGATCTTTATCGTCGAGTCATCAATCGTAATAATCGCCTCAAGCGACTTATTGAACTTCGCGCTCCGGAAGTTATCTTGCGGAATGAAAAACGCATGCTTCAGGAAGCGGTAGATGCTCTGTTTGATAATGGACGTCATGGTCGCACCGTATTGGGTGCCGGGAATCGTCCGCTTAAATCGTTATCCGATATGCTCAAAGGGAAACAAGGTCGTTTTCGTCAGAACCTGTTGGGTAAACGTGTGGACTACTCGGGACGTTCCGTTATCGTAGTAGGCCCACAGCTTAAATTGCACCAATGCGGTCTGCCCAAGAAGATGGCGCTKGAACTGTTCGAGCCKTTCATTATTTATGAACTTAAAGARCGTGGCATYGCTACTACCATTAAAGCGGCCAAGCGGGTTATTGGTCAAGGTCGCGCGGAAGTATGGGATATTCTGGAAGAGGTTATTAAGGATCACCCGGTATTACTGAACCGTGCACCGACCCTTCACCGTTTGGGGATTCAGGCTTTTGAGCCTACTCTAATTGAAGGGAAAGCAATTCGATTGCACCCTCTGGTATGCAAAGCATTTAATGCTGACTTCGATGGTGATCAGATGGCGGTTCACTTACCGCTCATGCCTGCTGCTCAATTGGAAGCGCGTCTGCTGATGCTGTCYACCACGAATATYTTTTCCCCRTCCAATGGGCGGCCTATTGTGACTCCGAGTCAGGATATCGTGYTRGGGMTTGCTTGGATGACCAAGCAGCGGAACGGTTCTAAAGGGGAATGGAAAGCTGAGTGGACTAATGAAGAAGGTCAAATCACGAATCCCGGTAAAGTTTTTGCCGATGCTCAATCCGTGGTGCTCGCGTATGATTTAGAGGAAGTAGACATCCACGCCTCCATCAAGATTAAGTCCGAAGGTGAAATAATTGATACTACGGTAGGGCGTGTAATCCTGTCGGAAGCATTACCCCCGGAAATTCGGGTGCAGGATGTGAATAGGGAGCTGAACAGCGGTTCCATCGGCGACGTGATTGCCGCTGCGTTCAGCCGTCTTGGACATGCCAAGACGATTGAAATGCTGGACGACCTGAAAGTAGTTGGATTCAAGTATGCCACCTTATCCGGTGTATCCATTGCTGTTTCCGATATGCTTATACCCAAGGAAAAAGAAGAGCTTCTGAAAGTAGCCCAGGATGAAGTGGCTAGTATTGATGAGATGTATCAGAACGGTCTCATCACGGAAGGTGAGCGTTATAACAAAATTATTGACCAATGGACTTCGACTTCAGAGGAAGTTGCGGCGGCCATGTTGGAAGCAGKTGCCTCCAATGAAGATGGTTTTACCGGTATTCATCTCATGTACACCTCGGGTGCTCGTGGATCGAAAAACCAGATTCGTCAGCTTGCTGCCATGCGTGGTCTGATGGCCAAGCCATCTGGCGATATTATTGAATCTCCCATTACTTCTAATTTCCGTGAGGGATTGACGGTGGTGGAATACTTTATTTCTTCCCACGGTGCGCGTAAAGGGCTTGCCGATACGGCCCTGAAGACCGCCGATGCCGGATATCTTACTCGTCGTCTTGTTGACGTAGCACAGGATGTAATTGTGGAAGAGGACGATTGCGGAACGCTGAATTATATCTCCATGGAAGCCTTGATGGATGGTGCGGATATTATTGCGCCGTTGAATGAGCGAATTGTAGGGCGTTATGCGCTGGATGATATTACTGTTCCGGATATGGATGAGCCTCTGGTTACGGCTGGAGAAGAAATTGACGAAGAAAAATCTGAACTGATTGTGGAAAAAGGATTCCCGCAGGTGAATATCCGCTCGGTGCTGACGTGTCAGTCCAAACGCGGTATTTGCGCCAAGTGCTATGGGCGAAATCTTGCTACAGGGAAACTTGTGGAACGCGGTGAAGCTGTTGGGATTATTGCTGCCCAGTCTATCGGTGAACCGGGCACCCAGCTTACCATGCAGACCTTCCACATTGGGGGTGCTGCGAGCCGACAGGTGGAAGCCAGCGAAATCAAGATGCCTGAGAGCGCTCAAGTACATTTCAGTAATGTGCGCACGGCAGTAAATCGTAAAAAAGAAACGGTAGTGGTGAGTCGAGGTGGTGAGCTTAGGCTGACCAATAAAGATGGTATCGAATTGCAGCGGTTCCCAGTACCTACGGGTTGTATACTTCATGCCGATGATGGCGCAAAGCTTCGCAAAGGGCATTTACTGTTCGAATGGGATCCTTATAACGTATCCATCATGGCTGAGGCGGATGGGTTTGTTCACCTGGAAGGCATGGTAGAGGGCGTGACGATGCGTGTTGATATTAACCCTGACACGGGTCTGGAAGAAGTGGTTGTAACCGAACATCGTCAAGACTTGCATCCGCAGATTACGGTGCGTAATGCTGACAAGGAAGTTAAAGGATATGCTACAGTTCCTGCTCAGACTCACGTTATTGTGAAAGACGGAACGGAAGTCAAAGCTGGTGACTTGTTAGCCAAGACACCGCGTCAGTTCAGCAAGACGAAAGATATTACCGGGGGTCTGCCCCGTGTGGCCGAATTGTTTGAAGCTCGCCAGCCCAAGGATCCTGCTATCATCAGTCATATTGATGGTATGGTGGAACTGGGTGGTACTGCCAAAGGGATGCGTAAAGTAAAARTCATTCCGCCAGTGGGTAAAGAACGTGAATATACTATCCCGCCAGGTAAGCACCTGAATATTCAAAGCGGAGATCGTGTAACCGCTGGTCAGCAGCTTACGGATGGGCCTGTTATTCCCAGAGATATTCTGGAAGTGCAGGGGGAAGATGCGCTGCGGAAATACTTGCTTGATGAAGTACAGCAGGTATACCGTCTTCAGGGTGTACGGACCAATGACAAGCACATCGAAGTGATTGTGCGTCAGATGCTCCGGAAAGTAAAAATTAAAGACGATCCGGGTGATACGCCTTTCCTCGCTCATCAGGAAGTGGACAAAATTCGTTTCCAGGATGCGAACATGCTGACGTTGGAAAAAGGCGGACGCCCTGCGGAAGCCCAGCCTATCCTGCAAGGGATTACCAAGGCGGCGCTGAGTACGGAAAGCTTCTTTGCGGCAGCTTCCTTCCAGCAGACTACCCGTGTACTCACGGAAGCGGCGATTTCCGGTAAACGGGATTACCTGCGCGGTCTAAAGGAAAACGTTATCATTGGGCATTTGATTCCTGCGGGCACCGGGTCTGAATATTATCTGAATTCGCAAGTTGATATTAAAGCGGATGCTTTCGGGGACTTCGATGAAGACCTGGAAGTTGGATCAGAGGAATCAGCTGAAGCAGCAGTAAAACGAATGCTGGTGGACGACGAAGATTGATCGTCTGAATACTATTAGTAACGACAAACCGGCAACGTGTGACTACGTTGTCGGTTTTTTTGTATTATAGAGAACACGAGATATCATGGGAGATAGGCAATGAATATATGTATGGCTGGAGCTCAGGGTCGTATGGGACGACGTATTCTGGAATTGGCCGCAGCAGATCACGGGCTGGGAATTGGCGGTGCTTTTGACCGAGAAGATATGGAAGGTACAATTCTCAACGTAGGAACGGAGTCCGGATTCCCTCAAGCGATAACCTTGGCGAAAAATACAACGGACGCGTTATCCGGAGCGGATGTCCTCATTGATTTCACGCTTGCTGAGGTATGCCTGGAGCACGTACAGGCTGCGGCTGATGCGGGAAAATCTGTTGTGCTGGGGACTACGGGGTTGAGTGATGAACAAAAAGAGGCGTTGACGCATTTGGCACATGCTGTTCCTATTGTGTTTGCACCCAATTTCAGTATTGGGGTGAACTTGCTCTTTAAACTTACCAGCCAAGCAGCGGCTATACTTGGATTGGATTATAATTGTGAGATTGTTGAGATTCATCACAACCAAAAACTCGATAGYCCCAGTGGAACGGCTGTACGGYTGGCTGAATGTGCTGCGGAATCACTGGGATTGTCTTATGGAGAAGACGTGGCTCATGGCCGGGCAGGTTTGGTGGGGGAGCGTCCTGTAAATGAAATTGGCATGCACGCTCTTCGCGGCGGTGATGTAGCAGGCGAACATACAGTTGCCTTTATTGGTCAAGGTGAACGAATCGAATTGACACATCGGGCTCATAATCGAGATAACTTTGCTCGCGGGGCGCTTATTGCTGCAAAGTTTACAGCTTCGGTTGATCCTGGACTTTATGAYATGCAGGATGTTCTCGGATTGAATTANAAAAMGCCGCTGYAAAGWCAGGCTTWMCAGCGGCGMGTTGAWTAMTCTRTTGGTTWCCTATTSRGTGMTGATGGTTAAGCTGCCGCTGAATGTTTCCACTTTGATTCGTGCTTTGCCATCGCCATTGGTGAAAATTATGTGTTTCCCTTTACCTTTGTTTCGGCTGATGCTGGATGGGCCGAGGTCACACCGGATATTCCCGGAGAATGTTTCCAATTCGTATTCACCTTCAACGGGCCGATCCAGTTGTAAGCGAATGGAGCCGCTTAATGAATTAGCACGAATATCGCCACGTTCCGCAAGTCCGCCGGTGTAGGTAATGGAACCCGACACGGTTTCTACATTCAGATCCTCCAGCGTATCGCCGTATAATTGGAGGCTTCCGCTTACGGTTTCGGCACGAATGCTTTTCCGTGCGCCGTAGATTTTGACCGGTCCACTCACGGTCTCTACTTCCGCGTTGGGATAATCGCCGTTTATCTGAATGGAGCCGCTGACACTTTCCGCTTCTATGTCGGCGTTCGCATCGTCCACTGCAATCTTTCCGCTAACCGACGTCACATTTATTTTGCCCGAAGTATCATTGATTTTGATGGAGCCGCTTACGCTCTCGATTTCGTGCCGGTCTCCCTGGATTCCCTCTACCTCAATGGATGCGCTGACTGTTTCGATCTCCACTGTGTTGTGCATTGGGACGTGTATGATCAGTTCAGAGCGAATTTTTCGGCTTCGGCCTCTGGGGACTACCACGCGAATATCTGCTTTATGGGAAGATACATCAAAGTCCAATCGATCCACATCCTGACCAAGATGGCCCTCTACACTAATTTCGTTTCGATTCCATCCCTTTACGACTACCTTGCCTGATATGTTATAGATTTTGATTTTACCGTCGCTGAAACCATTCTTGGACAAGTCGATATCGCGGGTGTTTCCTCCTTCGGAGCGGGCAACACGGGATCGATGTGCGCCTGCAAGTTGATGGACGGCATCTGCACTGGCATCCACCCAGTTCGATACTGAATCCATGATAGTTTCTACCATATTCTTGATACCTGATTGTTCGCTGTCTTGTTCTATGATGACAGTATCCGTCCTGTCAGGTATATCCACATTGTCTGTCTTGATAATAATCTCTCTCTCCACCTGAATTTCATCCTGGGCAAGTGCGCCCAAGCCAACAGCGAGACACACGGCCATTGTCCAGACAGCCCATCGGTTGCAGCGCTGTGATTTTAAAAACATGTTCTCACTCCTTTGCCCTCGTTGCCCCTCGTGGTACTTGATTATACATCGTCATCCATTTGGACGGCGTGCCGTAACAGCGTGACTTCACTTGTATACGCTGCATGGAGTTTTCTCTCCAATCCCTGGTTAGTTGGATTGTTGGCGATAGCGCGGTTAATATCCACAACTGCATTTTCGATGATCGCGAGATTTTCCTCGATAACWGCCAGCATTTCYGGTGATAAATCRGCTTTTTTCTCCTCCAGAGCCYCGCGTAACTCATCCCGGGCCTGGAGATATTCGTTTTCAAATTTCACCGCATCCGTCTGAGCTGCTACCGACGGACTAATCTCTACGGGGTTCATTATATGTTGAGCTACCTGGCTGAAGACCAGTCCTATAAATACAATCCCAACTGCTGCGGCGGCTACCAATGTGCGCGGCAGAATTTTTCTGCGAAACGTCTCAAACCGCACCACATTTTCCGGCGGTGCTTCTTCAATGCGATCCAGGATGCCGGCCCAGAGATCGCGAGAAGGTTCGATACGCTGGGGCATGCGATGTACCTCCTCCAGCAAGGCCCGTAAGCTTGCAGCCTCGGCATGGCATACGGTGCATGATGCTAAATGGGTTTCTGCCTTTTGTGTAGTCTCCTCATCAAGGAAACCATCTACAAAATCATTTACATGCTGTTCAAACTCTTTACAGGTCATCATGCCAATGCCTCCCTGAGCATCTTTCGCGCTCGATGCAGTTGGGCTTTTGTTGTGCCTGAAGCGATTCCCATCATTTCAGCAATCTCATGGTGTTTATATCCTTCCACTTCATATAAAATAAATACTTTTCGTGCCTTTTCAGGAAGTGCTGCGATGGCTTGTTCCAGATCCACACGCAGACCGCCCGTCTTTTCGCTTCCAGGCTTTTCAAACACGGATAAATCATCGGTTGTAAATACTTTCTCGGTTCGTCGGGTCTGGCTACGCAATGCGGTGAGTACCAGATTTGCCGTGAGTCGATGCATCCATGTGGAGAACGCGCTGTCTCCGCGAAACTGATTCAATTTTTGCCARGCCCGTAYAAACGCYTCTTGYGYCAAGTCTTCSGCCATGGCYGTATCCCGYGTCATACGAAGACACAAGGCGTATACCCGGCCTGAATTTGCACGATACAATTTTTCAAACGCCTCYGTATCGCCTTGTTTAGCCAAGGCGACCCAATCGGATTCCTGATCTGGAAGCGAACTCGTATCCGTCATGTTCAGCGTTATTGTACTCACGTTGGTCTATATTCCATGAAACTTTCAGCTATTATGCGATTACCCGTATTTCGATGTCGAGGGTATCCGCTGATGCCGACCTGTTCAATTTGTGCCAATAAGACACCGATTTTAATATAAAGGTTTGAATGCAGAATATTGATACAATATTAAAAAATATCCCATAACTAATTTGAGTTAAAGGAGTTACGGGTATTCTATGTGGGGTAATAATCCTAATAAAATTCAATTCAGTTATTATTGAGTATAGGCATCGAGAGACCGGGCGCGCCACTCTGCCAAAGAGGCTATAGCCGAAGCTTCTATTGGACGACCCTCCGCTTCTATTTCCAGGGACAATTCCAGTAATCGAGAGACTTCCGCCAATAGCCAGCCCGGGCGTTCATGTGTACCACCTGCGGTGGCGGTGCGGGTACGGTATGCGGATTGAAATTCCAGAACCGAGGCCCGGATCTTACTGGTGGGCTCCAGGAAAGGGGTTCCGGTTTCCTGCTCCAGTACCGCTAATGCGTTGACCATACGTGCCAACGCAGCACACACAGGCACTCCCACGGAAGATGGAACGGTTCGGGATTGCATACTGGATTCTAATTCCGGGAAAGCACGTAAGAGCGTGAAAAGTGCCAGTCGTTTTGAGCTGGCGGGATCACATTCCTGAAGATTCGATACCATGTCCTGCACGGCCTTCGGTAATATTGCCATGTAGGCTTCTGTGCTGGAAAGGTCAACCGCATCTTTCATGACCTGGCTGGATGCCGCTTGCGCCAGTATGCCTCCGCGATCTCCTTGTACCCAAACTGGGCGTGCATCCAGGGGGATAGAAACGGTCTCTCCGATTGGTGTAAGAGTATCCAAAGTGTTATTTAGAATATCCTGCAGYTCCATYATTGGAGCRTTGCCTACAGAAATTTCATAGTGTCCCGGCGCTGCATTGGTCCATGCGAGTATGGACCAATTTTTTGGATGTTCCGGGTTTTTCCGGCGAAACACATAGCCCGTTATATCGGAATCAATGGCCAGTGTACCTACGAAACGTACTTGACTTGATATGTGGGCCAGGCGAGTAATATAGGAGAACGCTTGGGGGAGATCATGGTCTTGGGATTGGATAGCTGCAATCGGTATGGAAAKACCTTTTAYAGGCTGGRTYAAGGAAAGRAAMAGTGTTTTTACCAGAGAATKGGAATCTGYTGGCTCAACYAMKYTTARKGTRATCGGGAGTTTTTCTAYCCCTGTGCGTTCCGCCATGGCGTTAAAAGTTGAAAAATTGCTCCGCCTGGCCGTGTCATACGGAATGGTGATGCCTCTTAAAGCCGGGGTCTTTTCAGTACGAATCATCATGCCCAACCCATTTGGGTCGGTGAAGTATGCGTTGATGTGTGCAAGAGGGTGTCCCTGCCAGATTGCTTGAGAGGTTGAAGAGAATGTTACTGAATTGCTGCCGTAGGGAATGTGCCACTCTGATATGGATTTACCCCAGGACTTCGCCGCTTCGGTGGCGGCTAGCGATGTAGTATTTGCGTGAACATCAATGTGTAAATCCGGCTCGGTTCCACTAAAAATAAGCATGAACTCTTCAATATTATCCAAGGAACCGGACCATTGTAATCGGTTATGGGGTATTTCCATTACTGCTCGCTGATGAATCAGATCGCCGTCTTTAAATGAGATGCCTATTTGGGAATCCGTATTGCCTAGCGCGCGATCAATTCGGTGCACTGTTCCTGATGATTCCCAATTGCCTTTTGAACTCGTTACGACTGTATCCACCCGATGCGGTCCTCGCCGGAGCGTAAGGCCTTTCACGATAGTCCAGTAGGGGCGGTCGGCCTGTAAGTTCAGTGTACCGAGGGTGAGATTTTCTGGTATATGACCTTCTGCTGTCACGGTTACGTCTACCGTGTAGGCTCCGTCTGCATTCGCCACGAATTCCATCACCAGCGGATCGTCCATGTAAACCAGGGGCAATGGCTGATCCGGGGCGAGATGAACAGTGACCTGACCTGCTATGCACAGGCTGAGGGCTGTCAGAGATAGGATGGTCATGGTTTCTTCCGATTCCGGACTAGGAGAGGTGCGACAAGATAAACGGGTTGGATTGGCGTTCCGCACCGATGGTGGTATCCGGGCCGTGTCCGCTATGGACTATGGTTTCGTCTGGCAAGGTGAGAAATGCATCACGTATGGATGCCATGAGTACATCGAGACTGCCGCCGGGTAAGTCGGTTCGCCCGATGGAGCCTTGAAAGAGTACGTCTCCGCCAATGATAAAGCCATCGCCCACCAATGCTATATGCCCGGGAGCGTGGCCTGGACAGTTCACCACCTTCAGTGTTACGGAGCCGACTGTTACCGTGTCGCCTTCATCTAGGAGGCGATCCGGCGGCGGGGAATTCTCTACAGTCATGCCGAACATTTGGCCTTGTATCGCTACATTTTCCAGCATGGGGACACACTCCGCGTGACAGATCAGTTCGCAGCCTGTGTGGGCGATAATTTTGGCATTGCCGCCTACGTGATCGATATGGGCATGGGTGTTCACTAATGTTTTTACGGTGTACCCTTCCAAAGCCTGCAGCAATTCTGGTGTGGCCTCGCCCGGATCGATGACCAAGGCTTCTTGCCCGTCTTTGATGACATAACAATTTTCCGAGAAGGGGGTAGTGACGAAGGCTTGAATTTCCACGATGAACTCCTGAATGTACGTTAGAAAATGTAAGTCCCCATAATACCATAGGGCTGGTTCACTGGGCATGCTTATATAAAGAAGAAGTGCCGACCCCAGGAGAGTCGGCACTCGAAAAGTATTCTATTGGTAACGCGATTATTCGGTTTTAGCCAAACCAATCACGCCTACAGCAATTCGTGCACCTGCTGCGCCAGTAGGTTGGGATTTCAGGTCGTCTTCCCCGGCATGAACCGTAATGCCACGGCTGAGAATAGTGTGTTCGCCGTGAATCATGATGACTTTGTCCAGACTCTTGTGCGTGGCGTGACCGTTTTCATCGGCTTCCAGATTTCCCAGATCGCCCCAATGACGTTTCGCGCTGTTCGGTCCGGCATGATCCATTTTTGTCGGGTTAAAGTGTCCACCTGTGGATTTTCCGTCGGGGGATGAGATATCGCCAAACTCGTGGATATGGAATCCGTGTTTGCTGTTGGGTTTCAGACCCATCACATGAGCCTCCACCAAAACGCCGTCTTTCTGCTGGGTAAAGGTAATGGTACCGCTTACGCTATTGCCTTTAGTCGCCTTCAGTACGCAGACGGCCTTGGTGATACTAGCCGCACCTTTGCTGTCCGATCCCTCCTCAGCTACACATGCATTGCTCATCCCCACTGCCATTGCCAGTAATCCGAGCACCATTCCTCTTGCTTGCCATTTCATCGTATTTACTCCTTCTCAAAAAGTCGTTTGTGAAATTATATAATAGGATAACAAGTTTACAGGGCGAAGTATTCTAATATCAAAGAATATTCGTCATCCAGACAAGGGTGCATTCCCCAGGGAATCGAGGCGGACGTAGCCGAACTGTTCTTCGCAGAGTGCGCGATAGGGTCCTGTTATCTGGATGAGGTCGTCGYGGGAGCCTTCTTGTACTATTCGGCCATTTTCCAGCACCAGCACCCGGTCGCAGCCCACAACCGTTGATAAGCGATGGGCGATGACCAAGGTGGTACGGCCTTCCATCAGGGTTGTGAGGGCATCCTGAATGATTTTCTCCGCATGGGAATCCAGATTCGAGGTTGCTTCGTCGAGTATCAGGATGCGGGGGTCACGGAGAAAAGCCCGGGCGATGCTGAGTCGTTGTTTTTGACCGCCGCTGAGTTTTACGCCTCGTTCCCCGATGACCGTGTTGTATCTATCTGCCAATTCATCCACGAACTCATCCACATGAGCCATCCGCGCTGCTTCGAGCATATCATCATCGGAAGCCAGGCGATTCCCATACAGTATGTTCTCTCGAATGGTGCCACTGAACAGGATGGTGTCTTGCAGCACCATGCCGATATGGGAGCGTAGGGATTTTAGTTGTACGTCAGCAATGTTGTGACCATCAATAGCGATTTCACCCAGATTCAGATCCCAGAATCGGGGCACCAAATTTACCAGGGTGCTCTTGCCTGCGCCGCTTTTCCCCACGATAGCCACTGATTCGCCGGGCTGGATACAGAAAGACATATCGTGGAGTACGGGAACTTCCGGTGTGTACCCAAAGTGTACATGTTTGAATTCGATTTGACCTTCAGGACGTGCCATATACGATGCGCCGGGATGATCTGCTACATCCGGTTCCTCGTCGAGCAAAACGAACACACGATCCATGGCGGCCAATCGTTCCTGCACAATGGCGGAGCAATCTGCCAGGCGTCGTGTGGGTAAATAGAGGTGATTGATGAAGCCGAAGAACCAAACAAAATGAGACAATTCCAGGGAGCCTTGAATGGCTCGATATCCACCATACGCAATCACCACCAGCGGGCCAGCGGCTGTTAAAAATTCGGTTGCGGCGAACTGGGTGGCCTGGACCYGGGTCTTGTTCATCACCCGACCCAGATAAACGCGGTGGCTCTGAAAAAATGCCAGCTCTTCTGTTTTTTCACGGACGARGGCCAGCACGATGGATAGGCCGGACAGTTTTTCTGTTGCCTCGGCGGACATTTCGGAGACTTGTTCCTGCACTTCTACACTGGCGCGACGCATGCGGGGATTTAAATAAATTATGGCCAGACCATATAGAGGCAGTGTCACCAGACTGGCCACAGCTAGTTGCCAGTCCAATGCCAGGAGCAATACCACCACCCCCATGAGGAACAGGAAATCTACCGTTACCGAAATGATCCCTTTATCSAGAATGCCCTGTGCCGCATTGATGTCATTGATAAGCCGTGAAATGGTGCCGCCGGTCCGCTGATTGGAGTGATACCGTAGACTCAACCGCTGAATATGCCGATATAAATCGGTGCGGATGTCGAATATCGTTCGATTTCCCGCTAACTCCGCCAGATACGTCCGGCAAAAGGTGATAGGTGCGCGGAGCAGAAAAGCGACTGCCAAGATCACGATGATTCCGGTCAACCGGGTGGTCCGTTCCTCAACGGTGAGTTCCGCTTCGACAACATACTTCACCACCAGTCCCAACGCGCCGGGGAGTAATAGGGCTAAGGAAAACTTGATGACCCCGCAAATAATGGATCCAACACATAGGTGCCAATACGGAAGCGCATAGTGTAAGAATCGCCGAAAAGAATTGGAAAACATGATGCCAGTATACCATGTGCCCCATATCGTCTGATATGTACTCGGGGTTTATCCGGCTATCGGTCATTCGGTATCCTATACGCTGGTTTGTTTCAATGAGTAACAGGAACCGTATTATGACCTACGGCATATTGGTGACAGAGGACGACGATGTCCAGCGTGACATAATCGCGGATATTCTCCGCGATGTGTCTTATGATGTCTATACCGCTACCTGTGGAGCCGCCGCCCTCGACCTCCTTCGTGAACACTCCTTCGATGTTTTGCTGACCGACATGCGTATGCCTGGAATGGATGGTCTCACGCTGCTACAGGAAGCCAAGCGACTTCGGCCGGAAATGGAAGTTGTTGTCATGACGGCTCATGCTTCGGTGGATACGGCCATTGCCGCCATGAAAGAAGGAGCTATCGACTACCTTTCCAAGCCCTTCGATAAAAGTGAACTCATCATGGTTATCGCTCGCGCTGTGGAGCAGCGTGACCTGCGGCTTCAGAATGAAAATCTTCGACAGCTGGTTACGGAGTCGTCTTCGCTGGGAAATATCATCGGTTATACGTCCGCCATGCAGCGTGTATTCGATGTGATGAATCGTGCTGGCCCCCTCAATACGACCGTCCTCATTCGCGGTGAATCGGGTACGGGTAAAGAGCTGGTGGCGAGGCATCTGCATTTCAGCGGCCCACGAAACAAGAAACCTTTCATCGTGGTAAATTGCGCCGCTATCCCGGACAATCTGGTGGAGAGCGAACTCTTTGGTCATGAAAAAGGGGCTTTCACTGGGGCTGATACCAGCCGTGAAGGCAAGTTTGTATTGGCGGATGGCGGGACATTATTCCTAGATGAAATCGGCGACATGCAGTTGGAGAGTCAGGCGAAACTTTTGCGTGTTTTGCAGGATCAGAAATTCGAACGCATCGGCGAGGAACGCACCCGCGAGGTCAATGTCCGCCTGCTGGCCGCAACCAACCGCGATCTCAAGGAAGAAGTCCGGCTCGGCCGCTTCCGCGAAGACCTGTATTTCCG
>NVWG01000051.1 GCA_002746185.1 Candidatus Hydrogenedentota bacterium | reverse complement strand
TTGGCACTATGATTGAGGTTCCTGGCGCTGTAGCCTTGGCAGACAAACTGGCCGAAGAATGTGATTTCTTCAGCATCGGTACCAACGATTTAATTCAGTATTGCCTGGCTGTTGATCGGGTGAACGAACGCACCGCCCATTTATATGAACCTACCCACATGGGTGTGCTGCGACTCATTAAGCAAACACTCGATGCCGCCAAGAAAGCCGACATCCCCTGCACTATCTGCGGTGAGATGGCGGGTGACCCTATGCTCACCGAACTGCTTCTCGGCATGGGCGCCCAATCGCTGAGCATGTCCGGCGGCTCCCTGCCCATGGTGCGGGCCGAAATCGCCAACACCAAGATGCCCTCCGCAAAACGCCTGGCACGTAAAGTCCTCGATTTAGGTTCCGCCTCAGAAATCAGATCTCTCCTGGAGGATCGTCACGAACAGCGTGGCACTATAAAATTATATCGTGACAAGCAGGCCTGAGCCATGACCAAGCGGATCACGATATTGGGATCCACCGGATCCATCGGTCAAAGTGCGCTGGAAGTAGTACGCCGATATCCCAATGCTCTGTCGATAGCTGGACTGGCCGCCCACAGCAATATCGACCTCTTGCTGAAACAAATAGACGAATTCAAGCCCGATTGGGTAGCTGTAAGCGATCCCCATGCAGCTCACCAGCTATCCGAATCCATTTCTATTCCCCGCCTCTTTGTGGGTCCCGAAGGACTGGAGGAGCTTGCCTCGCAACAGGTTGACGTAGTGCTCTGCGGCATCGTCGGGGCCGCCGGACTTCCCTCTATCCTTAGCGCCATCGAAAATAAAAACAGAGTGGCCCTGGCCAATAAAGAACCTATGGTCATGGCGGGTAATCTCATCATGGATGCAGCCCGGCATCATAATGTGGAAGTGCTGCCCGTAGACAGCGAGCACAATGCCATCTTCCAATGCCTACAAGGTCACAATATCGATGATGTACACAAGATACACCTGACCGCCTCCGGTGGACCATTTTACCGCAGCTCCAGAGAAGTCCTGAAAAATGTTACGCCGGAAGAGGCGGGTAATCACCCTACCTGGGACATGGGAGCCAAGATCAGCATTGATTCCGCCACGTTAATGAATAAAGGGCTGGAGATCATCGAGGCTATGTGGCTTTTTGATCTGCCTCTGGAAAAAATCAATGTAGTCATTCATCCCCAAAGTATCATCCACAGTTTGGTGGAATTCACGGACGGCAGTATTCTCGCCCATCTGGGTGTTACCAATATGACCCTGCCTATCCAATTCGCCCTGACCTGGCCCAACCGTGTGAAATCCCCCATGGCGCGCCTCGATTTGACCACCATGCCGGAGATCACCTTCGCCGCCCCAGACTTCTCCCAATTCCCCTGCCTAGCTATGGCCATGGAAGCCGCACGTACAGGCGGCACCGCCGGAGCCATCCTCAACGCCGCCAACGAAACAGCCGTAGCCGCATTCCGGGATCACACCATTCCATTTCTGGGAATCGAAGAGACCGTAAAAAGCGTTATGAAAACCAGCACGTTTGAACCTGTAGATACCCTGGAAGGCGTTCTGGAAGCCGACCGGGAAGCCCGTCAGATGGCCAAAGATGTGATTCGCTCCCGTTCCATGGCATAATAGGTGCGAATTTGACCCCCTTGGAGTACCCGTTCAATGACTGATGTTCTGACTTTTCTCGCCGTTCTGGGCGTGCTGGTGTTTGTACACGAATTAGGCCACTTTGTAGCCGCGAAACTATGCGGTGTCTACGTGGACCGATTYAGCCTGGGYATGCCGCCCCGCATTTTCGGCATAAAAATCGGTGATACCGACTACTGTATYGGYCTSCTTCCCATCGGCGGCTACGTTAAAATGGCTGGCCAGGAAGATGCCCCKCTCTCCGAYGAAGAACGGGAAGATACCTACGGTCATGTCCCCCCGGAAAAATGGTACAACAATAAATCCAAATTGCAGCGCACCTTCATTTTGCTCGCTGGCCCCTTGATGAACCTCCTATTGGCCTTTGTTATCTACCTGGGCTTTGGAACCTTCGGACGGGAAACCTCGGCCCTAAAACTGGAGACGCGCATTGGGGAAGTACAGACTGAATCTCCAGCCGAATCCGCACCCATGTACATCAAGAATGAAGATGGACAAGCCGATTTCTCAGGTGATCCTGATGCCATCGGCTGGGCTACTGGCGACCGTATCGTATCGATCAACCAAAAACCTATGACCCAGTTTCAGGATATTCTGGTTGAAGCATTGCTGAATGAAGATGATGAAGTAGTTGTAGAAATCGAGCGTCCCGGTGTGGACGGAGAATCCACCCGCTATCTGTCCCTGGTGACCTCAACTAAGCTTGATCCAGAAGAACTCGCCGCCCGGTTTGGATACGCTCCATTCAGAGCTGGTCTAATTCAACATATTCTCCCTGAATCTCCTGCCGAAGCCAATGGGCTGCAGCAAGGCGATATTATTGTAAGGGCGGACGGKRAAATTACGGATATCAACTCCTTCTCCARGATGGTCCAGAGTTTACCCGACAACTCCACYCTGGATCTGGAAGTAAAACGGGGTGATGAGTTAATTCATCTCTCCTTGGTCACGCGTCAGGACGGTCGATTTAGAAACATCGCCTTCTCTCCCCAGCTTGACCCACATCTGATGATTCAAGACAACATACCACAAAAAATCGCGACCGCTATTCCGGGCACCAACATAGATTCAGCAATACAATCCGGGGAACGGGTTACCGCACTWAATGGAGAYACCAAYATTGGCAGCATYCTTCGACARGCTCTCAAAACCGACCCCCAACAGTTGTTTGATGTAAGCGTCGAAAGTCCCAAGCCTTTTCTAGGTTTATTTGGAGAAGCAACCTTGCGAACAGTCTCCATCAGTGCAGAGCAGTTGATCATCGGTCTGACGGGTCAGGACGGCAGTGAATTGCCCGTCGTTGCTGGTATCACCTCTGACATGGAAAAAGACTCCGGCATTCAACGCAAGGAYATWATTATYGAGATAGACGGTCAACCYGCCACGGTAGCRYTGTTRGAAGAAATCCAGGARACACGCATCGGCGAGACCATCCCAATTAAAATAAAACGGCCCAGCATGCTCTTCGGTATTGCGCAAAAAGAGGAAGTGTTGGAATCAACTTTGACCGTTGCTCCCATCCAACAAATCGGAGTGGTATGGGGAGAGGAAACCATCTTCTTCAAGGAAGAACCAGCCAACATCATTCCCTACGCTTACACCGAATGCGTCAAACGCTCCAGAGAGATTTTTCTTGTCCTGTCAAACCTTGTAACCGGACAACTGAGCCCCAAACTTTTGGGCGGCCCGGTTCTYATATACCARATAACAACAGCTACAGCTCGTATGGGGATCTATGAATTACTGGATACCATAGCCATGATCAGCGTGAACTTGTTTATTTTCAACCTCCTTCCTCTCCCCGTATTGGATGGCGGTCAACTCACCATTATCGCTGTCGAAGCCATCAGACGGAAACCCATTAGCGTTCGCGTTACAGAAATGATTCAGCAGGGAGGCGTATTGTTCATCATCGGATTGCTCCTGTTCGTGACGTTCAATGACGTAAGCCGTGTCATCGAGAACTGGCTGCCCTGATCAAGTACGCATAAACGACCTTATACCAGAAGACCCTCTTATCTGGAGCCATTGTCATTTTTAACAATAGGAATACGTCAGCAGATCATGTCACGCATAACCTGTAAATTCGGCGGTACCTCTCTGGCCGATGCCAGCAGCATCAAAAACGCCGCCCAAATCATCAATAGCGACCCTAACCGCCGATTCATCGTCCCGTCTGCCCCCGGCAAAAGGTCCCAGGATGATAAAAAAATAACCGACCTGCTTCTGGGCTGGTTCCACATCCTGGAGGACGGCCTGGATCCCATACAACCCATCACTATCATTCGGGAACGCTTCACCACACTGAAAGAGGAATTGGGCTGCTCCATCAATATGGATTATTTGCTGGACGAAATCATCGCTGAAGCCCCAAAATACGATGTCCCCGACTATCTGGCATCACGCGGCGAATACTTAAACGCGCAACTTCTTGCCGATTACCTGGGCGCGGTCTTCATCGATCCGGCAGACTATATTCGTTTCGACACCGCCGGTCTGCTGGACCCTGCTTCCTACGATGCCTTGGCGAAACCCTTGTCCGGCGACGACCGATACGTCATCCCGGGATATTACGGCGCYGACTCCCATGGCCAAGTCAAGACATTCGGTCGCGGCGGCAGCGACGTATCCGGTGCCATCGTGGCCCGCGCCTCCGGGTCAGTCCTGTACGAAAATTGGACCGACGTATCTGGCATTCGCATGACCGATCCACGCATCGTACCGCAAGCCAGAAAAATCGAAGAAATCACGTATCAGGAATTGCGCGAATTGGCTTATATGGGCGCATCCGTCCTTCACGACGAAGCGATTTTCCCTCTCCGTAACTCCCGTATCCCTATCAACATTCGTAACACCAAAGAACCCGACAATCCGGGTACGATGATCGTAGCCAAACGAGAAGCTTCCCAACCGGTAGTAGGAATTGCCGCCCGCCGGGGTTTCTCCATGATCAATATCGAAAAGACACTCATGAACCGGGAGCTGGGCTTTGCCATCAAAGCGCTTACCGTTCTCAAGGATCACGGGGTTAACTTCGAACACATGCCCACCGGCATCGATACCATCTCCCTCATCGTAAAAGACGAGGAGTTAGGCCGAAACGGAGAAGCCATTGTGGAAGCAATCAAGGAAATCTGCAAACCAGATTGCGTGACGCTCCAAAACGGTCTCGCCATGATCGCCACAGTGGGCCAGGGTATGAATCATCACATYGGCGTGGCMAAGACTCTCTGCGCWACCCTCAGCGAYGATGCCCGAGTGAACATMCGCGTAATCGATCARGGTTCGTCCGAAATGAACATCATCATCGGTGTRRACGAACAGGATATGGAAGCTGCGGTRCGGGCAATMTACGCCGCCTTYGAAACCTTTACCTAACTTCTATGATATAATGGCGTTCACCGGGGGGTTACTATGTCTGCCATACACCATCGCCGTACCAAAATCGTCTGTACCATCGGACCCAGCACCAGTTCGCCAGAAATAATGCGTGAACTCATGGTGGCGGGCATGAACGTGGCTCGACTCAATTTTTCCCATGGTTCCCATGCCGATCACCAGAGTACCTGTGAAAACCTGCGAAAGGCCGCCGCCCATACCGAACGTAATCTGGGCATCATGATGGACTTGCAAGGCCCGAAAATACGTACCGGGAAATTGACAGACGGCACACCACTGCACCTCAATCCCGGCGATCCTATTGCGATTACAACCGACGATATCGTCGGCACCCAACACCGTATTTCAACCACCTATACCGAGCTTCCGAATGACGTGAAATCCGGTGATTGCATATTCCTCGCCGACGGCGTGTTGGAATTCAAAGTAGACCGCGTTGAAGACACCACGGTGCATTGTACCGTCGTCCACGGAGGACACCTGGGCGAACACAAAGGCATCAACCTGCCTGGCGTAAATGTAAGCGCCCCGGCCCTTACTCCCAAGGATATAGAAGACCTTGAATTCGGACTGGAGCACATGGACATCGACTTCGTAGCGCTGTCATTCGTACGCACAGCCGAGGATATTATCGATCTAAAGTGCCGCATCGAGAAATCAGGGCGAAAAATCGCCATCATTGCGAAAATTGAACGGCCTGAAGCACTGGATAATTTCGATGCCATCCTGGAAGCCGCCGACTGCATCATGCTTGCACGAGGCGACCTGGGAGTAGAAGTCCCCCTGCACGATGTACCCCAAATCCAGAAAGAACTCATTGGAAAATGTAACGACGTAGGCGTACCCGTCATCACCGCCACCCAAATGTTGGAGTCCATGATTGGCAATGCCAGACCAACACGCGCCGAAGTAGCCGATGTGGCCAACGCCATATACGACGGAACCGATGCCATCATGCTGTCGGGAGAGACCGCATCCGGCGACTACCCYATTCAAGCCGTYAATGTSATGGCCAACATTGCCAATAAATCCGACACAGACCTGAACACCTCTCCGCCCCACGCCCGCATCGTGCGCATGCGCGAATCGGCTATCCGAAAAGGCCAAGGCAGCTACGGRGACGCGGTAGGCCAGGCAGCATGCCGTACCGCCCATGCTATCGGCGCGAAACGCATTCTATGCTTCACGAAATTAGGCTATACCGCTGCCCTTATTGCACGATATCGCCCCACTGTACCCATCACCGTCGTANCTATGGACGAATCCATTCGCCATCGATGCTCCATAATTTGGGGGGTAGATTCCGAACTCGTTGTCGAACCCTGCGATACCGACAATCTGGATAAATTAGCCGATACTATCCTCTTGGAAAATAATCTGGCAGAACCCGGCGATACGGTTATACTGGCTGGCGGCGTGCCCCTGGCCATACGTACCCGCACCAATATGATGAAACTGCACACCGTTGGCGAGACTACCTGACCACTCCCGCCTATCACAATTCACCAAAAAGTCGAGATTGTGATGTTTAATGAATTAAAATAGTGGATGTCCTCAAAACTACCTACAATACCTTCGGATTGGTTTCACCAATCCTTCGATGCCCTCTACCCCATCATATACGCCCATCGCACCGTCGAAGCTGCAAAACAGGAATCGCTATTTTCCATTCAAGAAACCCAACTGCAGCCCAATGATCGGGTTCTGGATTTGTGTTGCGGCAGCGGACGCCACGTTGCGCACTTGGTCAATGCCAGTTCTCATGTAGTCGGTCTGGATTATTCACCCCATTTACTGGAAATTGCCCGCCAATCCCTGAGCGATAAAGCCTCGTTTCTCCGGGCGGATATGCGGCACCAGCCGTTTCAGGGCACATTCGATGTGGTCATGAATTATTTTACCAGCTTCGGCTATTTCCAGACCGAGGAGGAGAACCGTCAGGTCGTGGACAACGTATGCCAGGCCTTGAAACCGGATGGTCGTTTTTTCATTGACTACATGAACAAGAACCACGCTATGGATAATTTGGTGAAGGAAACCCGGCGTATAGTAGAGGAATTCGAGATCCTGGAAACACGCTGGATAGATGAGAAAAAACAACGCATTAACAAAGAAACGGTAGTGCTCCGAGACGGCAAGGAAATAAATCGCAGCGGGGAATCTGTTCAGTTGTATACCCAGGAAGAATTCACCGCCTTGTTGAGCGGCGGCTGCTTGGCTATTAACGCGATGTACGGCAATTATGGCGGGGAATCGGTCGGCGACGACCAGCCTCGCATGATTGCTATCGGGAAAAAGGTACGGTAAATGGCAGATCTGCTCCACGATTACATCACCGGAAATCCCCATCTCCTGTCATGCTACTCTGCCACGCCACAATCTCTCCTCGATACTCCACCAAAAGCTCAAACATGGCCATCTGAATTAGTGCATGAAATTCGAGATTACAATGCTGGACTGGGGTACGCGAAAACCTTTGAAGGCAATGAAGCCGTTATCATTACTGGGCAGCAGCCCGCCATTTTCGGTGGTCCGCTCTACTCCGTTTATAAAGCCGTCACGACCATTCGCCTGGCAGAGACGCTGACACAACGCCACAGCGTGCCGTGCGTTCCTCTGTTCTGGGTGGGCAGCGAAGACCACGACCTGGAAGAAGCCGCATCGGTGTGGTATCTGGATAAACAGCATCGGTCGCAAAAAATAACATACCGCCCCGAAATTGGCGCCGAAGGCCTTCCCCTCCACAAGGTACCCTTGGAAGATTCCCTTCGAGAACTCATTGATGAAATTTCGCTGCAAACCCGAGGATCGGAATTTCGCGAAGAGATACGCCAAGCATTGCTGGATGCCCTGGATGCAGCCGACTCTTTAGCCGACTGGTCAACTCGACTCCTGGCAGGACTTTTTCGTGATACCCCCCTCGTCTTTTTCTCGCCCCACCTGCCAGCATCTCGCAAACTGAGCCAACCTGTTTTTCAGCAGGCTATCGCCAACCCCCTGGAATGTACACACACCATTAACGAAGCCGGGGCCAAGATGGAATCCATGGGATATCCGCCCCAGGTAGTAAAGAATGATTTGGAATGTGCATTCTTCGTCGATGTGGACGGCACCCGTAACAAAGTAACATTCGATAATGACCGTTTTCATCTACCGGACAACGATACATCATTCACTCCCGACGAATTACTGAACAAGTTAAAGGCGGATCCAGAATCATTCAGTCCCAACGTCGCCCTGCGCGTAATCGTCCAGCAGCACCTCTTCCCTGTAGCGGCGTATGTGGCTGGGCCGGGCGAATTGGCATACTGGGGTCAATTCAAACCCCTGTTCGAGTGCCACAACAAGCCCATGCCCATAGTATATCCCCGGTCCCGTGCCGTACTCACTACGACCAAACTCAACAAACTTCTAAAAAAGCAGCAGCTCTCTATTTCCGACTTGATGCAGCCCGAGGAACAGGTTCTCGTCCAAGCCATGCGCACGCTCACCAGCAACCCCGCTGTGGCAAAAATATGCGAACAACGACCATCGCTGCTGGAAGGACTTCAGAAACTTGAAGACGACTTGACCAGCCTCGACCCCGCAGCATCTACTATGATCGCCGCTCTTCAGAAAGATGTAGTACAAAAACTGGATCGCGTGGAAAAGCACCTGCTCCGTGGGGATCTGGATCAGAACGAAGCCCTCCAGAACCAGGCCCGGCGACTTATACACAGTCTCGCGCCCAATCGAAAACCCCAAGAACGCATGTTCACAATATTCACCTACCTCTTCGAATACGGCTGGGGGCTGTTGGACCAAATCATGCGCGAACTCGATGCGGAAAATTTTGACGTACAGGAGATTGAACTATGAGTGTWGATGTCCTGGCCATAGGCGCTCATCCCGACGACGTTGAATTGGGCGTTGGCGGCACCCTGCTGCAGCTGGCCTCCCAAGACTATTCCGTGGCTATTTTGGACTTAACATTGGGCGAACTCAGTTCCCGGGGTACCGTAGAAGAACGTATGAAGGAAGCCCAGGAAGCAGCGGATATCCTGAACGTAACCATACGGCACAATGCCGAACTTCCTGATGGGGGATTACAGAACACCCCTGAACAACGCCAGGAAATCATCCCCTTTATTCGGGCACTCAAACCCAAAGTATTGCTGATACATCGTGCCCATGACCGCCATCCCGACCACCGCATTGCATCAAGCCTGATACAAGATGCCAACTTCTTTGCGGGTGTAACATCCATTGTGACCGACGAAAGCCCGTACCGCGCTCCTCAGGTATTTTTCTACAATCCATACTACGATGATGATACCCCGCCTCATTTAATTATGGATATTTCCGAACACATCGACCAAAAGACAGAAGCGTTGGGCGCATACCGTTCTCAACTCTACAACCCGGAATACGAAGGGGCTGCCACCATGATATCCAGCCCTGAATTCTGGGACGGCATACGCAAACGTGCTGCCTATTGGGGCCAACGCATCGGCGTSGAATACGGTGAACCCATATACACCGACGGCCCCCTTCACGCCACCAACCTACCCGGATTGGACACCCCATCATGAAAATCGGAATCACATGCCACCCCAGCGCCGGCGGCAGCGGCATCATGGCCACGGAGCTGGGTATAGCCCTGGCCCAACGAGGTCACGAAATCCACTTCGTCACTACCGGCTTGCCGTTTCGGCTAACGGGATTTCACAGCAACATTGTGTGCCACACCGTGGATGTTATCTCGTACCCCCTCTTCACGAACCCMCCCGCCTCGCTCGCWCTGGCAACCAAGATCGCCGARGTRGCYGAGGAAAAYGAYATCGAACTYTGGCACGCTCACTATGCCATCCCCAACGCCGCCTGCGCCATTCTCGGYAGAGAYATGCTGCCGGAAGAGAAAAAATTCAAAATCATCACCACRCTCCACGGTACCGATATCACGYTRGTYGGGGCCGACCCGTCYTTTTTTCGCATCACTAAATTYGCCATGGAAAGCAGCGATGCCGTAACCGCCGTATCCAACTGGCTGGCTGACGAAACACGCAAAGAATTCAAACTCACCAAACCCGTTCAGATGATCTACAACTTTCTCGATGAGGAAAAGTTTCCTCCTGAATGTACGCCCCGCTGTACGCTGGCGGACGACAACGAAAAAATAGTTATGCATGTCTCCAATTTCCGCCCTGTGAAACGCGTCACCGATGTGGTGCGGGTATTTAAAAAAATATCCGAGCAGGTAAACGCCATACTTGTAATGGTGGGCGATGGCCCAGAACGCATGTCCGCTGTCGGAGTAGCCAGGCAACTGGGTATTACGGACCGCATCAAATACCTGGGGAGATATGAAAATATCGAGAACATTCTTCCCTGCGCCGATCTGGTGTTTCAACCCAGCGAACACGAGAGCTTCGGATTAACCCCACTGGAAGCCATGGCATGCGAAGTGCCCGTATTGGGTACTCGCAGCGGCGGTATTACCGAAGTAGTGGAACACGGCGTGACCGGATATTTGGCAGAAGTAGGTGATATCGACACCATGGCCAAATACGCTCTTAAAATCCTTACCGACGAAGAACATGCAAAGGAAATGGGGAAAAAGGGCTACGAACGCGCCATGAAATTATTTTCCAAGGAGGCCATCATCGATCAATACGAGGCCGTATATCATGAAGTCATGAACAGCTAATCGACCATCAATAAACTATCAGCCAAGYTTTAATCCGAGCCAGTCTCTGTAGCAGAACGTCCCCGTCTTTTTCGACGAGATTTCTGCTTCCGAATTTTGTCCCGCTTTTTTGCTTCCGGACTTTCCTCCCCAAGCCTCTCCGCCTCCACCAACTCACACAAACGCTTCCGCGCATAATATCGATTTAGTCCTTGAGATCGAGCCTGCTGCATTTTGACTTCCATCCCGGTAGGCAAATGCTTGAGGTAGACACACGTAGCTGTTCGATTTACGTGCTGTCCCCCTGGCCCACCGGACCGAATGAATTGCTCCTCCAGATCAGATTCTGCCAAATCATTCTCAACCATCCGTTTCAGGAGAGCTGTTTCCTTCTGAAAGCTGACACCGAATTTTGACATGAATGCATTCCTAAACCTTAATGGAAATAGCATACAGGATTAGCGACTGGACATAAAAAAGGTAAGAGGAAGACATCGCATCCATGCTATGCCTTCCCCTTACTGATGGAGAAAAAATGTGCCGTTATGCACGAACGTCGAGGTCGTTTCCAGTCGATTCTGGTAATACTAACGCCGACTGAATCAGCTTGAGCGCGCTTGTCCCCAAATCTGCAGCCACCTCATTCTGCTTGACAGCAGCCTGAACTTGAAATGCAGCTTGAAGTTGAGCAGTGCTTGCAACGGCCCCGAAACTCGAAATAGAAGCTAAACCACTCATGATTTATCTCCTTTCTCCCTGTCGGGGTTTCTCCATGCGGTTTACTGTCTACACACTAATTATCGGCTGGTAAAGGTAGGAACTTTAGATATTCTTGATAACAATTTTGAGCGATTTCAGCATAACATCCATAGATTGCTGGAGTTATCCAGAAGATTCGTTACTCTCGCAATTTCTTCGCGCGCTGGGCAATCCTGATCTGGCGAAAGAAATCCGACAATATCCCCCCGCACGGCTCCGCCATCAATCCCGGAAACACTTCCGGCTTATGGTTAAATCTGGCATCATCCAGTAAATTCATTAAAGTACCGCAGCACCCCGCTTTCGGGTCCGTAGCACCAAAATAAACCCGGTTAATACGCGCCAATATAATGGCACCAGCGCACATAGGGCACGGCTCCAACGTCACATATAACTCCGTATCTTCCAGGCGCCAGCTCTTGAGATGATTTGCAGCCTGGGTAATAGCCAGCACCTCTGCATGAGCCGTAGGATCCTGCAGAGTTTCTCGTTGATTATGYGCCTTTCCGATGATTTCCCCATGATGGATAATCACACAGCCAACAGGAACCTCCCCRGCTTCGTAGGCTTTTTCCGCCTCTTTATAGGCATAAGTCATATATCGTGTAGGATCGTCTAGCATAAGAGAAAGAACCTTTTGTCAAGAATCTTCCTAGTTTAGCACGGATACTTCCGAAATTTCGATGCCTGCGCGCTTGTACATTGGCATACGATGGGGTACAATGGCCTCGTTCTGTAGATACTAACTCTATGCCTCTCTCCATGGGGTTAGGATTGGTTCGACAGGGCAAAGGGGGTTCGACAGGGGATCATCATTTCTGTATCCCTATCGATTATCGGATAATTACCGCCCCTGCCAACATAACCGAGTTGAAACGGACGGTAATTGTTTATATGCAGGATCAAAATCTGAGTATCTACTTGTCGGAAATTTCTAAAGTTCCGCTGCTTAATTCTCAAGAAGAAATTCGCCTCGCACGTCTCGCCCAAAGTGGGGATGCCGAAGCGCGTCGAAAACTCATCGTAGCGAACTTGCGCCTCGTAGTGAGTATCGCCAAAAAATATCTTTATTACGGCCTCCCTCTTTTGGATCTCATTGAAGAAGGTAATCTGGGTCTCATGAAAGCGGCAGAACGATTCGACCCGGATCGAGGCTGCAAATTTTCTACCTATGCCACCTGGTGGATTCGCCAAGCCGTCACCCGCTCCCTGTCAAACTTCGGACGTACCGTCCGCATTCCCGTTTATGTAACGGACAATATAACGCGGTATAAAAAAACAGCCGAAGCACTCTATATCAAGACCGGAAAAAGGCCTGAGAACGAAGAAGTTGCCGAAGTCATGGGTCTAAAAGTAAAAGAAGTAGAAAAACTCCGTAACTTCATGGAGAATGTGGCCCCGCTGGAAAATCTGGACTCCACGGACATGGACAGTAACCGGGGTATCCCCGAGAAACTGCACCCCCGAAAGCGGGATAAGGAAGTTGTGCAATTTGAGTTGGATCAGCAGATGGCGGAGCTGATGAAGGAATTGACAGAGCGAGAATCCGGCATCATAAAATTTCGATATGGATTGATTGATGGTAAGGCTCACACCCTGGAACAGACTGGCCGACAGTTTAACCTGACCCGTGAACGGATTCGCCAAATTGAAAAGAATGTCTTAAAGCGACTCCAGGAATACGCGTTGCAACATTCAGACGATTTTCGCCCTTAACAGAACGCAAGCCATTGCCAATTCTACATCAAGCCCGTTATCATAGTATCAGCAAACGTACACCATACCCCTAACAGAAGGAATACAACACCATGGATCTGGCTTCCTATATTCGCACCGTCCCCGATTTCCCTAAACCCGGAATACAATTTAAAGATATAACCACGCTGCTCCAAAACCCTCAAGCATTTAAATACATTATCGATCAATGGAAAGAACGCTACACCCCCCATGATCCGCATTCTATTGTGGGAGCCGATGCCCGTGGATTCATCTTTGGCAGTGCCCTGGCCTATGCCATGGAAAAACCTTTCGTCTTGGTACGCAAAAAGGGGAAGCTTCCCCACGACACAATCGCTGAAGAATACGAGTTGGAATACGGCACCGACGTGCTGGAAATCCATATTGATTCAATACAAAAAGATGATCGGATTATTATGGTGGACGATCTCCTCGCTACGGGCGGTACCATGGAGGCAGCAGGGAAAATGGTGGAAACACTGGGCGGTAATATCGTAGAGATGGCCTTCGTAGTAGAACTCCCGCTATTGAAAGGCCGGGAACGATTAGAAAAATACGACATTCATTCTTTAGTTGAATTTATGGTGGACTAGATTCCCCGAAGGCCATAATCGATTACTACTTGTTTTTATTTACAAAGTCGGTAAGTATCTGTGCATTTTCATCCAGGTGCTCTTCACTTGCTACCAGCCCTTTGAACCGTTCCAAATCCTGAACRATRAATAACCCTTCACCAGAGGARTACGGCTTTTCCTCATCCTCAAGATAKATCYTACCTCTGGTATAAACCTTYTTACCTTCCACCCTGTCTACCCACGTCTCCACGGTACATGTACTTCCCAAGGGCAGACTCCGCAAAAAATTTATCGTTATTTGAGCAGCYACYACCGGCGTACCCGTCACCCATGCCGCAATACCCATCGTATGATCCAAAACCGCCGCCATACTCCCGCCATGTGCATGACCAGGAGGCCCCTGCGCTTCCGGACCGAACCATACTTTGGAAACCATGTGCTGATCAKCATCACGGAGATACATCTGCAGTCGAAGCCGATAGCAATCCGGATCGCCACCAATAAAAGACTTGGCATTMTGAGTAGAAAACGGAGTGACGATTTCAGTATGACCTTCACCCGGGTGCTCTTCGGAGAGGTCAGGAGCCGTATATTTTGAATTTTTCATTTCAWTAYCCATTTYGTTAAYACATTAACTATTWTARCAYYATTCNAAWAAYTYWAKTACCNMYYWGAAATTAAACTTCTTCGYCRGTGGTCAACCGYTTATAGAAGTTCCCGTAKGTCTCACCCTTGCTGTCTTTCATCAAGGCCATAGCGGAACGTGGGTGTTTGTTTAATATACCCGTGACCATATAGGGAATCTGATATCCCCACTTCAACTCCTGGTGCATAGAGATAAAATGTTCTTCAATTAAGTCCAGGACAGGCTGCACATTATACTGGGGATTTTTCAAGAAACCCAAGAGTAATTCAGTCGTACAGTTCCCCGCAGCACGGCCCATACCATAGATACTGCCGTCCAGAAAATTGATGCCCTTGATGATGCCCTCAACCGTATTGGAAAACGCCAACTGTTGATTATTGTGACAATGAATACCYACTTCCTTRCCCGTACCCTTCATGGCASYCARATAYTTRTCRGCCAGATACTGAATCTGTTCACTGTACAAATACCCGAAACTATCCACCAAATAAACTACATCAGCCGGTGAATTTGCCAGCTGGCTCAGTGATTCATCCAGATCCGGCTCCAACACATGAGACGCAGCCATAATATTTACCGCCACCTCATAGCCCAAATCCTTGAACTGCTTCGCCATCTCGATGGCCTTATCCACTTCCTTGGCATACGTGGCCACACGATACATATCCACGATGGATTCTTCAGACGGTAAGATAGCACTCATATCCGTACGACCCACATCGGCCATAATCGATATTTTCGTGCCGCATTCATACGCCACTTCCCGCAGATTGTCTTCCTGGCTGAATTTCCACGGTCCAAAATCATCCACATTAAACTGGGACATATCCGATTTATAACCCAACTCACAATAATCCACACCGGACGCATCACAGGCCTTAAATACCGCCTTCACAAGCTCCAGATCGAAACGATGGTCATTCATCAATCCGCCATCACGGATGGTGCAGTCAAATACCCTGATTTCAGGTCGGTACATCGGGTGAATCTCCTGGTAAATTTTAAATCGGATCAAAAAAGGGGCCAAACACACATACCATCGCAGACAACAAGAGAAACAACCATGGCAAGGCCCGAACGAGTAGAATATCTGTAAAATACTCCAGCAAAAGGCCTTAGGATACTAATTGATGCTCAGGAAAGTCAAATTCCACGCTATATTCCATCAGCCTCCGCACGCTCATCCAAAATCTCTTGCTTGTAGACAAGTATCTCATGAGATATTTTTCCAGCCATTTTCATTATTCCGCTATTAATCATATGAGATAGACGAAGATGGAAATCTTCCCCTCTGAGTAAATCTTCCGTGTATATGAATTTAACATGACTTCCCGCCCCAAAGAGCCTCTCACATTCTACGAAAAGTGGATCCGCATTAAAGTCCAGCACCTCAACAGCAATTGGATTCATCGGTACGCAATACAACAACAAATAAGTATCATTTTCGTATGCTAATCGTTTCAATCGTTGAAACATTTCTACTTTATGATAATCTTCTTCAATAGAGTCAGGATAATGCCTTGCAAAATGTTTCGAATTTATTAGAGCTTTAAAATCCTGCGGGAAGGGTTCAAAGCATTCAGTAAATTGCTCCATGATTTTCCTGTTTCGCTTAATATAACGACTCTTCGCTTCGTACAAAGCATGGCGAAATCGCTGCCCGAAATACACATAATCCACCCTGTCCAGAAACGCATGGCTTAGTTTTATATCTCGATGAGTAGCGCCGGATAAAAACAAGAATGGATATTCAGAGAATCTCAAGTATCGATCCACTTCTGGAACGAAAGAACGAAAGTTCCTGTCAAATTGCGGCGTCATAGCACGAAGATTCACGGGTATCACGATCATGTCAAAACCCTTGTACATCAGTCGCTGAGATAACAAATAGAAATCATAAATATCCGACGCTGGCTTATGGTACCCAACAAAATTTACTTTGCTTTTAGGTTTAGCATTCAAATTTCTCTTAACCTGTATCGGCAAGTTATTGGCAACATTTTCCCGGTTGTTATGTGTTGAATCGCCCAATAAGGCAACGTTGAATTGATCCGCTTCCTTTCCTGTTTCCCGGAGAGTTCTCTCAAAGATACGAAGGTGATCAGCAAACCCAACCACGTTTCCATCTTCATCAAATTCCATCTGTAACCCATAAATCGCATACCCCCACAATATCAGATATGTAAGAGCAATATAATGCACCACACCCAAACCCACCTGCCACGCAGGACGATGGCGTGCAACCGTAAGTGTTAGCGCAACACTTACAATAAATACCCCCGCAAAAGACCATGTAAATATCGATATCATTTTATATGCACCTAACTACGCTCCATCAAAATTGAAAATAAATAAACTGCTGTTGCGCACTTGCCCGAAAGAAAATTACTACTGTCAATAACGCATACCAATTTACTTTATATACAAACGATAGATTATTCCAATAGCTAACCAAAAAAGTAACTGAACCCAACAGATGACTCAGAAATGCAAGCCCTAAACACACAAGCACATCCAGAGGAATCGCATAAACTGGTATGGAAAAATTCGCAAATTGAGTTATCACACTCGTTAATACATCCCAAGACGGTGCCCGGAAACAGATCCACCCAAAACATACCAAATGAAACGTAATAAAAATCGAAAGCCATTTTGGAATTTTGATATAGGAATTATCTACACATAAAATGCGATGAATCGCCAACCATAACCCATGAAAACATCCCCAAAGTACAAAGCCCCAAGCAGCACCGTGCCATAGCCCCCCCAGCACCATGGTAATCAATAAATTCCGATACGTTTTTAAATTGCTGCTCCGTGACCCGCCCAGGGAAATATACAAATAATCGCGAAGCCATGTAGATAAGCTGATATGCCATCGACGCCAGAAATCCGAAGGGCTCTGAGCCATATAGGGCAATCGAAAGTTTTCCGGTAATTTGAAGCCCAGCAATAATGCACTCCCAATGGCGATATCTGAATAGCCACTGAAATCCATATAAATCTGGAATGCATAAGCATAAATCGCAACAAGCTGATTTACTGCCCCATAAAAATCCGGATTGGCATAGACCATATCCACATAAATGGCTAAGGTATCCGCAATAAGAATCTTTTTAGCAAAACCACGCGCAATCAGATCGATCCCCCGCATGATATCCTGAGAATTTGGATTATGTTTTTCGCGAAACTGAGGAAGAAGGGTGCCAGCGCGAACAATGGGCCCTGCCACCAGTTGCGGGAAAAAAGATACATACAACGCAAAATCAAGAAAGGAATCCGATTTTAATTTCGAATCACGATACACATCAATGGTGTAACTCAAAGATTGGAAGGTGTAAAAAGAAATTCCAACGGGTAAGATGATGCCGGTAAAAATAGCCGGGGGATCGGACAATGCCGGTATGACATTCCACACGTTTTCCGTAATAAAGGCACCGTACTTAAAAAAACT
Source organism: Candidatus Hydrogenedentota bacterium (assembly GCA_002746185.1). Taxonomy (GTDB): domain Bacteria; phylum Hydrogenedentota; class Hydrogenedentia; order Hydrogenedentales. Next base: position 7,710 of record NVWG01000051.1, on the reverse strand, counting down.
TAATACTCCCAAATTTCCTACACAACTTATGAGAACCCATAGCTTTTTTGTTCTCAAGGAAGGGGTCTTGGCGATAATGTTTCCTGCGGTATAATCCAAAAGTGTGGATCCGAGCAGCAACAACGCAAAGGGAGGACTCCACATCATATAGAAAAAATAGCTCGCCAGCAGCAGCATACATTTTCGTGCTGTCCAAAACGGGGACAAAGCAGAAAACAACGCTAATACCGTTATAAAAAAGAATATGTATCCAATTGAATTAAAAAGCATCGCTTACTTTAACAGGTTCCAAACATCATCCCAAGACTATTTTACGTTGTTATAGCCAGCGCCGTATCAATGAGTGCTAAATGGCTATAGCCTTGAGGGAAATTCCCCAGCAGCTCCTTCGTTTCGAAATTGATATCTTCGCTGTACAGCCCCAGATGGTTGCCGTGTTTCAACAGATCATCAAACATGGCTGTGGCGCGTTCAGTCTGCCCAATGCGATACAGGCTTTTGATCATCCAAAAYGTRCASACYGTAAAAGACGAYGTGGGCTCACCRAAATCATCYGTATTRCGATATCGATACATGAGCCCATCCCGGCACAGTTCMTCGTAAATCCTCTCCACCGTGCTGATATATCGCGGGTCTGTGGCCTCCAAAAAACCATAATGCTCCAATAATAAATTCGAGGCATCCATACTCGTGTTCCCATAGGACTGAGTAAACGCTTGCAGCTCTTCGTTCCAGCCATGGGCCAATACATCCTCGCGAATGGTTTCTTTCAGCGCAGACCACTCTTCCACATAATCGTCGCAATGATACATTTCAGCAATACGTGTTGCCCGTTCCACCGCCAGCCAGCACATCACCTTCGAAAAARCAAAATGCCGCTTGTCTCCACGGATCTCCCAAATCCCCGCATCCGGATCGCGCCAATTTTTCTCCACATACCGCACCAATGTACGAATGACCGTCCACAATTCTTCCCGGCTGTTCTCCATCGCATTAGGCGACTTCTCCAGCTTCTGACAAATCGTATCCATAGCCAGACCATAGATGTCATTCTGAACCTGAGTGTACGCCGCRTTKCCGATTCTRACWGGYTGAGAACCCTGGAARCCYTTCAACCARGGYAGCGTTTGCTCCTCCAGYTTYTTCTCCCCRTTGATGCCGTACATRATCTGAATGGGTTCATCTTTAATGGGCAGCATATCCAGAACGAACTGCAAATACCGACGGCCCACATTGTAATGTCCCAGTTCCGTAAATATACGAATGGTCATGGAAGCATCACGAATCCAACAGAAGCGATAATCCCAATTCCGAACCGAGCCCACTTCCTCCGGGATACTCGTGGTAAGCGCCGCCAGAACCGCACCCGTTTTCTGGTATGCCAGCATTTTGAGCACCAGCGCACTTCGCTCGATTACATCGTGATACTTGCCCAAAAACGGAGATTCCGCTACCCAGTTCATCCAATACACCTTCGTACGCTCGAACTCCAGCAGCATTTTGTGTACAGTGTAATTTCCCAATTTCTGATTGTAACTCAACAGCATATACCGTTCCTTATTCAGGACGATTTCCGTACCATCTGCCACCGCCTGCTTATCAAGATTGGTATAAAGGTAAATTGATTCATACGGACCTTCATCGGTGAAGCTCTTAATAAATCCAGAAGACACGACCGATTGGGTGTCATATTGGGCATACCCCAATTTTGGATTGTACCGTATACGAATTTTCGGCGTGCCCGATACAGGTTTTAAGTACCGGATCACATCCGGGGGCGTATGATAGTGATTGCCGCTTTTATGACGCGGCATAAAATCTATAAGCTCAAACACGCCATCATCGCAGGAAAATGTGGTAACCAAAATATTCGTCTTGCGAATGTATTCCTGCTTCACCGTAGAATACGCGACCGTTTCAATACCCCACTCCCCGCCCTTCTCGTCATCCAATATACGGGAAAATACCGATGGCGAATCAAACAAAGGAAGGCAGCACCACTCAATCACACCACGCTCCGACACCAGAGCCGCGCTTTTACCATTCCCGATGACACCAAAATTCAAATTACCCAAGGCACGATCCTCTATTCGTTTTTACTTCTTGTTTTAATTTCTTTTTTTGCCACAGAGGACACAGAGTTCACAGAGGAAGTCATCATTACAGTAGACATCATAATTTCATACACATACTTTGAACCAGAACATTACGTACTATTCGAATAGTAACTTTCTACCATCAAAAAATACATAAAAACTCTATTTCTTCAATTCCACAGACATCATTAGAGTAGCATACCCCTCTGTGAACTCTGTGTCCTCTGTGGCTAATTTTTTACTTTCCTGTAATCTCACATTATCACTTTTTAACATCCAAAATTCGCTGAAGCAGATCCCGGAATGCGCTGGGATCCTGTATACGATACTGGGCATGTGTATCGCCCTTCCCAATCTTCACACTCAACATATTTTCGTTCCCCAGCCGAAACATCCCCTCATCCGTCTGATCATCCCCGGCACACAACACCAGGTCATACGATTTCTCCGCCAGAAAATGCTCAACGGCAGCCCCTTTATTTACATGGATGGAGCTGATTTCCACGATTTTCTTACCGTGATGAATCTCCACCGGCAGATTGGACAGCATCTCTACAATTTCGCTCATAAGCTGGTGGGCTTTCCATTGACCGAATTCCGGGTCGGATTGCCGATAATGCCACACCACCGCCGATGTCTTCACTTCCACAAAACTCCCCGGCGTAGATCCCACATAATGATCCAGAACCTCAACAACACGATCCTTCCAAGACATATCTGCATTGGGATACATTTGGGTCCATTCATCCGAAAAAGGAATGGAATAGCTGTTGCCATGCTCGGCAATCAGCGTGAAAGAGTACATTCCCAACCAGTCTTCCAGATCATCTTTCTGGCGACCGCTGATGATATATACATCCATATTGCTTTCGGCTTCTAAGCGCTTCAGTACGGAATGCAGTTCATCATGAGGGAACGCATTACGCGGCAAGGATTCGAATTCCCGCAACGTGCCGTCATAATCCAGGAAGAATGCAACACGGTTCGCCTCCCCCATCTTCTCCGCGATATGATTTTCCGCATCCGCAAATTCGATAGGCTGATCCGTTCGGGTTTCCACCGACGCCAGATCATCCAGATACCCGCATGCCCAGTAATCCGCATCAAAGTGCAGTACCCGTTCACGCATATATTTCATTCGCTTAGCTTTCTCTTTAACATCCATGTCCAACGCCAATTTGATACTCTCCGATACCTGACGTAAATCATAGGGATTCACCTGCAGGGAATTCACCAGCTCCTGCGCTGCCCCTGCAAATTCACTCAGCACCAATACTCCGGCACCATCCGTCTGGCATGCCACATATTCCTTGGCTACCAGGTTCATGCCATCCACCAACGGCGTCACCATCGCCACATCGGCCATCGAATACAATGCACAAAGATCCGTGAATGGCACTGGGTTATGGATAAAGTGGATGGGACTGTTTTCTACCGTCGCATGTTTACCATTGATCTTCCCTACTAACCCTTCAATATCTTCCAGTAAGCGTCGATACTCCCGCACTTCGCCACGAGAAGGAACGCTCACAAACACAAACTTCACATGATTGATCCGTTCCGGATACGTATCCATAAAAAGAGACACGGCTTCCAACCGATGCACCAACCCCTTCGTGTAATCCAGTCGTTCAACACTCAAGATAATACGCTTGTTGCCCCAGTTTTGCCGGAACACATCGCGACGCTCTTCTAATTCTGGAGATTTCAACTCCTTCTCAAAGAGACTGGAGTTAATTCCGATAGGATATACACCCAGCGTAATGAGACGCTGACCATCCTGGATTCGATTCATCTCCGATTCCACACCCAGCAGCCGCAGCACCGTACTGCGGAAATGCCGCAAATATCCATAGGTATGAAACCCTATTTGATCCGCGCCCAAAATACCCTGCAATAACTCACGACGACGAGGATGACAACGAAAAACTTCCGATGATGGAAACGGTGTGTGAAAAAAGAATCCGATGCGTAAATCAGGACGCTGCTCGCGAAGCATCTGCGGAAGAAGCATCAAGTGGTAATCATGAACCCAAATTAAGTCGCCCGGCTCAGCCACCTCCAGCGTTTTCTCCGCGAACCGTCGATTTACCTCCTCATATACCGTCCACTCCTCTTCATCGTATCGCATAAAATTAGCCATATAATGAAGAATGGGCCATAAACTCGAGTTGGACAAGCCCATATAATAAGCCTTGTGCTCCTCCTCCGATAAGAACACCGAATGAAAGCCGAAATCCACAGCGAGAGTTTCACTCAATTCCTGCTGACGTACCGGATCTTCGATAGTGCTGCCCGGCCAACCTACCCATACCAAGTCAAATTTGTCCGCTGCAGCCCCTTCCAACGCACTAATGAGACCGCCGCTGGATTTCTGCATCGTTTCGCCTACCGTCACCGGAAGGCGATTGKYMACWTTSANTWAWYCTAYYSATTTAAATAAACACCCATACCATATCGTTGATGATCTCATTTAGAATTCTTCTCAAATTTTCATCATCATACCGATTTTGAACCAACAGAATACAACGAAATCATTGAAATTGCATGAGCCTTTCCCCCATGATGCCCGACAAACCCTACATGAAAGGAGCACACCATGTTTTTAACTCGTAAAATACCATTCATCATTGGAGTCCTGATCCTCACCTCCGCCCATAGTGCAATGAGCGAAACCGAAATCTCCGTCATGACGTTCAACATCCGATATGGAACTGCCGATGACGGCGACAATGCATGGGAACATCGAAAAGATATTGTCGTAAATACCATTAAAGAATACCAACCCGACATCATCGGCACTCAGGAAACCCTCGACTTCCAGGCTGCCTACCTAAATGAGCAATTACCCGAATACGCCTCCTTCGGCATGGGGAGAAAATTCAACGGTACCGGGGAGCGAGTCGATATTTTCTACAAAACGGAAAAAGTCGCCCCAATCGAGTCCGGTCATTTCTGGTTATCCGAAACACCGGACGTACCCGGATCACGAGGGTGGGATGCCGCCCTGCCCCGCATGACATCATGGGGGAAATTCTGGCACATGGAATCAAAAGCATACTTCTATGTGTTCAATACCCATTACGACCATAGAGGCGAAGTAGCACGTCAAAATTCATCTGTATTATTGACAAAAAGTATTAAAAAAATCGCCAAAAAATACCCTGTCATTTTATTGGGAGATTTTAATGCTGGCGGCGAAATCAGTCAGCCATGGAAAACCTTGAACAAAAAATTATTGACAGACCTATGGACAACGGCCCCGAAAATCGTCGGTCCACCCCTTACATTCGGTGGATTCAACGATCCGGTACCAGGAAAGACAAACCGTATTGACTGGATTTTATTTCGAGGAGAAATGGAACCAATCTACTGTGAAACGGTGTTATATAAAGAGGACGGTAGATATCCATCTGATCACTACCCGGTTTTTGGAAGGCTTATATTAAAATAAATAGCCGTAAACCCKRTGYGAAWWAAWGGATTCMTCAATATATTTGAAATTTYCACTACGRCARRTTAAAATKACRTAAAAAWTARTGCTTGACATTACCCATACTATTTGGTATAGACTGTGTCGGTTTGTCATCTAAAGAGCACTTGGATAATTATTGACAATACCCAMAATGGAAAGGGGGTGAGATAGAATGAAACTATGTACGTTATGTAACGAAGCTTTTGAGCAAGTAGACATGGATTTCGGTGAAATTATCGAAATCGAAGAGGAGTGTTGGCATGCCGAATGTTACGCAGAGTATTTTGGCGAATCTTCACTGGAAATCGTCCAGTCGTAGTTGCCTGTTCTCCAAGCTATAACTTGGGCGCGCCCGTAAGCCGCCCAAGTGTAGCTCAATTCCAGCCGTTCCAGGCTACTCTCATCGTAATCACACTGTAATCTCCTCCAAATCGAGTGTTTATGCAGTTTTACGTCGATTTTTCCCTTGTGTACACTTCCCCTATAAAGTATACTGATACCATTAAGTGAGGGCAGTGTTTATCCTGTCATTCATTGGGGAAGAGTGTTTGTTGCAAGAGTGCCYCGCTCTATGTCGCCCAATACGGTGGATGTAGAGAGGTTAATCTTATGGCAGACTCGACTCGACGAAACTAAAGGATACACACGTACAGTGCCTAAAAAGAAAAAATCCAAKWKRMRCSRSNNNCTCGAAKCCANCATTKGSKYWSKRGYWRYCSYKCTYRKMMTYRRAAMMTYWRWYTYWKAWTTCCGATTCCGATGAAGAACGCAGGGGGTTAGAGATGAAGCTTCAAAAAGAACGCGACTCGCTTTACCCGAATTTAACCTCGTGGGAGAGGGTTCAACTGGCCCGCCACGGGGATCGCCCGCGCATGCTCGATTTCACCAGTAGAATCTTTGATGATGTCATTGAACTCCACGGGGATCGCTGCCTGGGTGATGACTCCGCCATGGTGACCGGCATAGCCCAGTTCAACGGAAAAACCGTCATGTTTGTGGGACAGCAAAAAGGGGTCTCTACCGACGAAAAGATTGAACGAAACTTTGGCATGGCTCAGCCTGAAGGCTACCGTAAAGCCATGCGTATGTACGAGATGGCTGAGCGATTTAAATTACCTATAATAAGTTTTGTTGATACGCCTGCAGCTCACCCCGGCATTGAGGCCGAACAGCATGGTCAAGGTCCAATCATTGCCCAAAGCATACTGCAAAGCCTGAAAACCAAGACTCCCATCATGTGTGCCATTATTGGTGAAGGCGGCAGCGGCGGCGCACTGGCCATAGCCGTAGGTGATTACATCACTATTTTTGAGCATGCCTTCTACGTTATTTGTCCTCCCGAACGATGCGCCGAGATTCTCTGGCGCGATGTAGAACAAAAAGAATTGGCCTCCGCCGCCCTTCGTTTAACCGCAAAAGATTTGCTTGAATTTGGAATAGTCGACACCGTCATGCCGGAACCCGGCGGCGGCGCACACCGAAACCCCGATGGCTCTGCACAAGTCCTATCCGAAGAGATAGAACGCTTTCTTGATAAATGCGATAAAGGCGTATGGAGCCTGGATAAACGGCAAGAACGCTTCCAGAGCATGGGAGTCTGGCACGAAGAAAAGCCGCAAGTAGTGGAATCGGAATTACGCGAAGCCGTTGATTAAACCGCACAAGAATGAATAGCTGATTCGGGTATACGTGAAGCCCAAAGCTCCACATAATATCATTAAAATTGAAGAATATCGACCGTTACGCGAGTACAAACAGTTCCTCCTTCGAGGGTACTGCGAAAAAGCGGTTGTCGAGATGCTGGCAAGGAAACGAGGCATTGCAAAACGCAAAGTCAGTATAATTTCGGGACAAACTTCTAGAAAAAGTATTGTAGTTGATGATATGGAACCCGCATTCGCCGCTTCCATATTACTAGACAAGAGAAAAGATGTATAAGCATCTGGATTGGGGAAAGTAGTGTCAGAATTAAAGAAACAAGTACAAGCCGCCGTACGCGCCATTCGTAAACACAACAAGTCCAAACCCAAAATAGGCATCGTGCTCGGCACAGGACTAGGTGCCCTGGCAAATAAAATTAAAGTCACCACACGCATATACTACGAGGACATCCCCCACTTCCCCACTTCCACCGTAGAA